>CAYOGU010000011.1:0-24074 GCA_964403345.1 uncultured Syntrophus sp.
TGATCCACGAGATCATGCTGGAGGAGTCGGCCCTGGGCTGGAAGGAATACGAGCTCGAGGTGATGCGCGACCGGGCCGACAACGTGGTCATCATCTGTTCCATCGAGAACCTCGATCCCATGGGGGTCCACACCGGCGAGTCAATCACCGTCGCACCGTCCCAGACATTGACCGACGTGGAATACCAAAGGATGCGCGACGCCGCCATCGCGATCATGCGGGAAATCGGCGTCGAGACGGGGGGGTCCAATGTCCAGTTTGCGATCCACCCCGCCACCGGCGAGATGATCGTGATCGAGATGAACCCGCGGGTCTCCCGCTCCTCCGCCCTGGCCTCGAAGGCGACGGGCTTCCCCATCGCCAAGATCGCCGCGAAACTCGCCGTGGGCTATACCCTCGACGAGATCCCGAACGACATCACGCGCGAGACCATGGCCTCTTTCGAACCGACGATCGATTACTGCGTCGTCAAGATCCCCCGCTGGACCTTCGAGAAGTTCCCCGAGACCGAGGATGTCCTCACCACCTCGATGAAGTCTGTGGGCGAAACGATGGCCATCGGCCGGACCTTTCGGGAGGCCCTCCAGAAGGCGATCCGCTCCCTGGAGATCAAGCGGTTCGGCCTCCTGGCCGAGATACCGGATGACGCTGCCCCCCGGGAATTCCTCGAGGAAAAACTCAAGACGCCCAATTCCCTGCGCCTGTTCTATATCGCCACGGCCTTTCATCACGGGCTGACCCTGGGGGAAATCCAGCGGCTCACCAAGATCGACCCCTGGTTCCTCGACCAGATCCGGTCGCTGGTCGAGGCGGAGGCCAGAGTCCGGACCCTCCCGCCGACGGCCGAGAACCTCTATGAGGCCAAGCGCTTGGGATTTTCCGACCGCTACCTGGCCGGCCTCTGGAGTTTGACCGAGGAGGAGATCCGCGCCAGGCGATACGAGGCCGGGATCGTCCCGGTTTACAAGCTTGTCGATACCTGCGCAGCCGAGTTCGAGGCCTACACCCCCTACTACTACTCCACCTACGAGCAGGAGAACGAGGCGAGACCTTCCGCCAAGCCCAAGGTGGTCATCCTGGGAGGCGGCCCGAACCGGATAGGCCAGGGGATCGAGTTCGACTACTGCTGTGTCCACGCCTCCTTCGCCCTGAGGGAAATGGGCTACGAGAGCATCATGGTGAACTCCAACCCCGAGACGGTGAGTACCGACTACGACACCTCGGACAAACTCTTCTTCGAGCCGGTGACCCTGGAGGATGTCCTGCATATCCTGAAGACGGAAAAGCCGCAGGGGGTCATCGTCCAGTTCGGCGGCCAGACGCCCCTGAATCTGGCCCGGGGGCTCGAAGCGGCCGGCGCGCCGATCCTGGGGACCTCGCCCGACGCGATCGACCGGGCCGAGGATCGCAGGCGCTTCCAGGAGATCGTCAACCGCCTCAATCTCCGCCAGCCCGAGAACGACACGGCCATGGACACCGAAGAGGCCGTCCGGGCGGCCGAGCGGATCGGTTACCCGGTCTTGGTCCGCCCCTCCTACGTCCTGGGCGGCCGGTCCATGGAGATCATCTACGACACGAAAAGCCTGAAAGCCTTCATGGTGCGGGCCCTCGATGTTTCGCCGGGCCACCCCATCCTGATCGACAAGTTCCTCGAGGATGCGATCGAGGTGGACGTCGACGCGATCAGCGACGGAAAGACGACCGTCGTCGCCGGGATCATGGAGCACATCGAGGAGGCGGGGATCCACTCCGGGGACAGCGCCTGCTCGCTGCCGACGATCACCTTTGGACCGGAGCTCCTTGAGCGGATCGAGCGCCAGACGATCCTCATCGCCGAGGAACTCCAGGTCGTGGGGCTCATGAACATTCAGTACGCAATCAAGGACGGCGAGCTCTATGTCCTGGAGGTCAACCCCCGCGCTTCCCGGACGATCCCCTTCGTCAGCAAGGCAATCGGCGTTCCCCTGGCGAAGCTCGCCACCAAGGTGATGCTCGGCAAGACCCTCCAGGAACTGGGGTTCACGGCGCCGATCCGGCCCGGGCACATCTCCGTCAAGGAGGCGGTCTTCCCCTTCAACCGCTTCCCGGGCGTGGATATCCTCCTGGGGCCCGAGATGAAATCGACCGGCGAGGTGATGGGGATCGACCGCTCCTTCGGCATGGCCTTCGCCAAGTCTCAGATGGCCGCGGGCTTCAAGATGCCGCTCAGCGGCCGGGTTTTCATCAGCGTCCACGATGCGTACAAGGACAGGATCGTCCCGGTGGCCCGGGCCTTCGCCCGGATGGAATTCCGGATCGCCGCTACGGAAGGGACGGCGGAGCGGCTGCGCTCCCAGGGAATCGACGTGGAGACGGTCCTCAAGGTGAGCGAGGGGCGGCCCAACGTCCTGGACCGGATCAAGAACGGCGACATCCAACTGGTGATCAACGTGAGCCAGGGACGGCATTCCTCCCGGAAGGACGCCTACCACATCCGGCGGGGGGCCCTGGTCTACAACGTCCTCTACACGACAACACTCTCGGGGGCCCGGGCTCTCGCCGAGGCAATCGACGCCCTGCGGCAATCGCCCTGGGACGTGACGCCGCTCCAGACGTACCACCAGCGGGAGACGAAAGGGGCAAAAGGCGCTGTGCGGAGCAGGGCTGGAAAAAAAGGTCAAGGTCAATCGGATGGAAAAAAGACCGGACGTTAGGGGATCCATGAATGGTTCCGAGACAGGAGAAGGGATCATGAGGGAGGAGCAGGACCGGCCGCGCGAGGAGTGCGGCGTCTTTGCCGTCTACGGTCACGAGGAGGCTTCGCGGGTGGCCTTCTTCGGCCTCTTTGCGCTCCAGCACCGAGGCCAGGAGAGCGCCGGGATCGCTGTGGCGGACGGCTGCCAAGTCCTGGCGCACAAGGGGATGGGGCTCGCCTCGGAGGTCTTCCGGGAAGAGATCCTCGCCAAGCTCCCCGGCCGCCTGGCGATCGGACACGTCCGCTACTCCACGACGGGCTCATCGGTCCTCTCCAACGCCCAACCCTTTCTGGTCCATCACGCGGACGAGTACTATGCCTTGGCCCACAACGGGAACCTGATCAACGCCCTGGAACTCCGAGCGGAGCTCGAAGGGCGGGGCTCGATCTTCCAGTCAACGATGGATTCCGAGGTGATCGTCCACCTGATGGCCCCCCATCTGAAGGCGGGCCTCGAGGAGGCCCTGACCAAGGCCCTTGCCCAGGTCCAGGGGGCCTACAGCATCGTCATGCTGACGCGCAACCAGGTGATCGCCGTCCGCGATCCTCGGGGGTTCCGGCCCCTCTCCCTTGGTCGCCTGAACGGCGGCTGGGTCATCTCCTCGGAGACCTGCGCCTTCGACCTGGTGGGGGCCAAATACGTCCGGGACGTCCTTCCCGGCGAGATCGTCATCATCGACGACAAGGGCCTCCACAGCCTGACGCCTTTCCCGAACGTGAAGCCCAGCCACTGCATCTTCGAGTTGATTTACTTCGCCCGGCCCGACAGCCAGGTCTTCGGCCAGAACGTCTACCTCTGCCGCAAGAGGCTGGGCCGCCGGCTCGCCTTGGAATACCGGCCGGAGGTGGACTTTGTCATGCCCTTCCCAGACTCGGGGAACTACGCGGCCCTGGGCTATGCCGAGCAGAGCAAGCTCCCCTTCGAGATGGGGATGATCCGGAACCATTATGTGGGGCGGACCTTCATTCAGCCGAGCCAGGCGATGCGGGACTTCGGCGTCCGGGTCAAGCTCAACCCTGTCCAGCCGCTCATCGAGGGGAAAAGGATCGTCATCGTCGAGGATTCGATCATCCGCGGGACCACGAGCCGGAACCGCGTCCGGCGCCTGAGGGAGAGCGGGGCCAGGGAGATCCATATGGTTGTCAGTTGTCCGCCGACGCGCTATCCCTGCCCCTACGGGATAGACTTTTCCATGCGAGGGGAACTCATCGCCGCCGAGAAGGACGAGACGGCCATCGCCTCCTTCATCGGCCTGGACGGCCTGCACTACCTCTCGCTCGAGGGGATGGTGCAGGCCACGGGAATGGGCCGGGAACAGTTCTGCCTGGCCTGCTACAGCGGCGACTACCCCCTGTCCCCCCCGAAGACCCTCGGAAAGTTCTGCCTCGAAGGGCGGGTCACCTAAAGCGCTGCGCCAATCCGAGGGCAGGCGGGCCCTCTGACGGCAGTCAGGCACCCAGACCGGCCTCCAGATAAGGAAGATGCCTGGACGAGGCCGCCCGGGAAAAGCATCCGGCTCGTGGCTCTGGGCAAGAGCCGCCAGCCTGGCCGAGCTATTGAACCGGAACGGCGTCATGGAGCCAGGGGCTGGCAGGCGGCGTAGCGGGTGTAGTTCACCTTGTAGGTCGTATAGAAGTCCTTGTTCGTCGCCCCTTGGAGAGGGCCCCCGGCCCGGAGCCTTTGACGCCGCCGAAGGGCATGCACCCGTCCGTGACGGTTCCGTGGTTCACATGGGTCATTCCCGCCTCGATTTCCCGCTGGAACCGAGATGTATTCCAAGTTGTCCGAAAAGAGTGATGCGGCCAGGCCGTATTCGGTATCATTGGCCACCGCCATGGCCTCGTCAAAGGAATCCACTTTGATGCTGACGAGGACCGGTCCAAAGATCTCCTCGACGGCGACCTTCATCCCGGGGGTGACATCCGTGATGAGCGTGGGTTCGATGTAGAATCCCCTGTCGAATGCCCAGCCGGTCAGGCGGCGGCCGCCCAGCTTGTCGCGGCCCCCGCGGCCCTGGCCCTCTGGATGTAGGTCATGATGGCCTCACCGGCCACGTGGTTGATGACCGGTCCCATGGTGACCTTGGGGTCCATTCCGTTTCCGAGGACATAGCCCTTCATCTTCTCAGCGATCCTGTCTTCCAGCGCCTCGGCATGCTCCCTGAGGACGATGATACGGCTGATCGACGTGCAGCGCTGCCCGGTGACAGCAAAGGCCGCTGCGGCGATCTGGGAGGCCGCATGGTCCAGGTCGCGACAGTCTGCAACGATCGCCGGGTTCTTGCAGCCCACTTCGAGCTGCACCTTGGCAAATTTCCATCGATGAAATTCCGATAGGTCTCAGCTTTGTCCGCAGCCCTTCTCCTTTCTTTTTCGACATATGTTTTAAAAAGCACAAGTCTCTTATATATAAATGTAAAATATTTAATTTAATATGTTATGATAATCTGTAACTATCGCCCAGGGGGAGATCCAACCGTGGAGCTTCGTCAGTTGGAGTATTTCCGGATGGTCTGCCGGGAGAACAACATCACCCGGGCAGCCGCCAAGTTGCATGTCTCCCAGCCGTCGGTGACCATCGGCATCCGGAAACTGGAGGAGGAGTTGGGGGTAAGGCTCCTGGACCGCAGCCAGAAGCAGATTGCCCTGACGGCTGAGGGAGGGACCTTCCTGCAGGGGGTGGAGGACATCCTGACGCGGGTGAGCGATTTGGCGGCGGAGATGAATGATCTGAGGCTCCTCCAGAAGGGAACCCTCCGGATCGGGATCACGGCCATCATGGGGGCGTTCCTGTTTCCCTCGGCCTTCGCACGCTTTCAGAAGGCCTATCCGAACGTCCGGATCTCGGTCCTGGAGGAAGGTTCCCTGGCCATCCGGAACCGCCTGGAGAGCGGGGATCTGGACATCGGGATCATGATCACCTGCAACCTGCCGGCCCGGCTGGAGAGCGTTCCGATCACCACGGGCCAGATCCTTGTCTGCCTCCCGCCCGGCCATCCTCTGGGGGAGCGCCCATCCATTCCCTTTGGGGAACTCAAGGACCAGTCCTTCATCCTCTTTCGGGAGGACACCTACAGCCGGCAGATCATCCTGGAGGAATGCGCGAAATTCCAGTTCACACCCAGAATCGTCTTTTCCTCCAGCCAGATCGGGACCATCCTGGAACTGGTGCGGCAGGGGGTGGGGATCTCCTTTTTCATCGAGGATGTTGTCCGGAACCAGGCCGGCATCCTCATCCGCCCGCTGGCAGAGCCTCTCCGTCTGATTGCCGGTTTGGCCTGGTACAAGGATCGGTACCTCTCCAAGACGGCCCGGGCCTTTATCGGATCCTTCGGCAAGACTTCCCTTCCCCCGTGAAGATGTTCTATTGAACCCGATCGGCAGATCCCTTCTTCAACAGGCCACTCTCGATCTCTCCATCCACTTTTTTTGTTGATCTGCCGGCTCTTTGATGGATCGCCTCGCCTTCCCCGTGAGCCGATCGCTGTTCTTCCGGTTCCCCCTGCGGCCCCGATGAGACCGTCTGCCATGATGGGGATGACCCTCTTTACGGAACAGGCCTGCGAAACCAGTCCGATCTGGCCTTATGCCGATGATCTCAAAACAGCATGTCCAATTCCGGTTTTTTTTCTTGACAAATTCGTTTTGTTGTAAGATGGTAAGATTGTCGGCATACGGAACAATATTTCACTGTATGAACCGTCTTCCCGAGTGGGCCGCTTCCATGACCCTGCAAACGTCATGATGGTTCCGGTTATGTTTTCTCATTCTGGCTTTTTAGGGGTGATCCTCTTCAAGTTCAAGCCGTATGAAATTTCTATCAAGCGGTCTGTTTCCATCAAGGGCCAATACCATATATCCGCGTGAGGATTTGGAGGATTCTTGATAAACAGTTGATTTCAACAAGGAGGAGAAAAGATGTCAGAAACTTACAGTTTGGCTGAAGCGACCATGAAGGTCATTCAGGATCGCCGCAGCATCCGGGAGTGGACCGAGGAGCCGGTGTCAGAAGAGGACATCGCGCTGATTATGGAGGCGGGACGTCAGGCACCTTCAGGCGAGAACGCACAGCCCTGGCGTTTTATCCTCGTGAAGGATCCGGTAATGCGGAAAAAGCTGGCAGGGCTTGCCGGGGGCGGAAGCGGACGCCGCTTTACGGCCGAGTATGTGACCAACCAGATGCAGGCACGGTTCGCGACCCTGCAGGATGAAGCCAAGAAAAAGGCCGCCTTCGAGAAACTGACCTCGGGTCAGGTGTCCGCTTTTTCCGAGAATGCACCGCTGACCATTATTGTCTGCGGCAAGAAAGATGTTTGGGACATGCCATACGATACCTCGGCGGCCATCGAGAACATGCTGCTGATGATCACGGCCCTGGGACTTGGGGCTTGCTGGGTCATTGCAGTCTCCTTTGATGTGCGCGAAGAGGAGCGCAGCAAGGAGTTGCTGGGCGTACCCGAGGGATTCAAGGTGATCAGCCTCATCTCCGTCGGCCATCCGACGCGGCCCCATCGGCAGCGCCCCCGTATTCCCATCAACCAACTCGTCTTTACAGAAAAATGGGGCGAACCCTACTACAAGGAGAAGGTATGAACGAGCAGACGATTTCCAAAGACTACGCCAATGATATGATCTTCGAGCTCCAGAAGGCCTTCTGGGACGAGCGGGGCAAAGGGGCCAAATTTCGCCTGACCACGCTCGGACGCGACTTTTTCAACAACAAATGCCTTTCCCGGATCTCTTCCACGGAGATCCCCGACATGGTGGCAGCGATTGAAGGGGTCCTGAAGGAAAACGGCATTGTCAGCGGGGTGTCCGTTGTGATCGATGGCCGGCTGGTGCGTGTGCGGATCGAAGGGTGCGTGCACCGGCCGGTTGAAGACCGACTGGCGACCTTCGACACCAAACCCATGGTCTGCCTGCCGGCCAACATGATTACGCTGGCCATCGACAGGAAACTCAACCGTCCCAGCGAAGTGGCTGAGATCAAACTGGTGGATGGCGCCTGTGAAGTTTTGATCGTTCTTTTTGAAAAGAAACCTTTTTAGAGGAGGTGGACGTGGAAAAAATAACGACACTTGCCGAAGCGGTTGCGTCCATACCCTCCGGTTCGCACGTGGCCCTTCCGGGATTTCCGATCACCCGTTGTGCCATGGCGTTTGCGCGGGAAGTTATCCGTCAGGGCATCAAGGGCCTGACCATCTCCTCGTGCGTTGGCGCCATGGATGGGGATATGCTGGTGGGGGGCGGTGCGGTGGATCGCATGATCTACGGAGGCGGTTCGCTCGACCGTTTCGGACGACTGAACTGCGTGAACCGGGGAATCGAGGAGGGGACCCTGCAGGCCGAGGAGTACAGCAGCCTGTCGATTGCCTTCCGTTATCTGGCCGGATCGCTGGGACTGCCCTTCATGCCGATCAAATCTCTGCTGGGTTCTGATCTGATCAGGCAGATCGAGGAGCGGACCGGTTCGGACGTCGCGAGAATCAACGATCCGTTCACAGGCGAAAGCTGGCTGGTTCTGAAACCGCTCCTGCCGGATGTATCCATCCAGCTGGTCCATACCGCCGATGCGGAGGGCAACGCCTGGATCATGGGACCCCGTTGGGATAACGTGGAACAGGCCAAGGCCAGCAAGCGCACGATCGTCATTGCGGAGCACGTCGTTTCGACCGAGACGATCCGCCAGCAGCCGGAGCGGACGGTGCTTCCAGGCCTCTTGGTTTCGCATGTGGTGGAACTTCCCTTTTCCGCGCATCCCACTTCCGTGTATCGCGAGTATGATTACGATGCCAAAGAGATCGAGAGGTACGTCAAGGCGACAAGCACTCCCGAGTCGCTCAAGGCCTATCTCGATGAATACGTGTATGGTGTGAAGGACCACTGGGAGTATCTCCAGAAGATCGGTGGGATGAAACACCTCAATACCCTCAAAGCAGATCCGATCTTGGGATATTAAAAAGGAGAAGGACGAGCCATGGATTTTGACTATACTCCGTCTGAACTGATGGCGACCGCTGGAGCTCGGGAAGTCAAGGATCGCGAGGTCGTAGCGGTCGGGCTGGGTTTGCCGGTCGTCGCTTCTTTGCTGGCCAAGAAGACGCATGCACCCAATATGACCATGCTTTTTGAACTGGGTGTCATCGATCCGGAACCGATTGAGCCTGCCGTGGGTCTGGCGGATCCGCGGGTCTGGTACCGGGCCAAGGTCTTGAGCAGTTTTGTGGACATCCTGGGCTCGATCCTCCATAAGGGTCGAGTGGACGTGGGGTTCCTGGGTGGCCTCGAAACGGACCAGTACGGGAATCTCAACACCACCCTGGTCGGGGATCCACGCGGAAAGTTCCGCCACATGGTGGGCAGCGGAGGGGCCAACGACATCGCTTCTTCCGCGAAACGGAACATCCTCATCATGCGCCACGATGCCCGCAAGCTAAAGAAGGCCATCTCTTTCGTGACCAGTCCAGGTTATGTCTCCGGCGGCGACAGCCGCGCCAAGGCTGGTTTGAGCGGCGGGCCCAGCCGGGTCATCACGGACAAGGCGATCTTCGGGTTCCATCCGGAAACGAAACAGATGATGGTCCTCTCCATCCATCCGGGCAATACGATCGAAGACGTGGTGGGAACCATGGGGTTTGCCCCGGTCGTTCCCAAGCAGGTGCCGTTTACGGAACCACCGGAGAAGGAGCAGCTTCGCATCATCCGCGAGGAGATTGACCCGAAGAAAATGTACATGGGGGGTTAAGGAAGAAGGGCCGTTGGGTCCATCAGGAAGGAAAAGATTCTATGCCATATGTTGTGAACAGCGATTGCGTTCTTTGCGGGGCTTGTGTTTCGGGGTGCGAATGCGGGGCGATCAGCGAGGGGGATACCCAGTGCCACATCGATCCGGACATCTGCATCGAATGCGGCACCTGTGAGGCCAACTGTCCCTCCCAGGCGATCAGCTTCGTGGATGATACGAAATCGGCGGACTAGCTTCCGTCCACACGAACTGAGAACCGAAGAGGAGTCACCACCGGACGTTCTTCAGGAGCAAAGGATACATTGCCGACGGTTCGTCGGGATCGTCGGCAATGCCCTTCGTCAAGCGGTTAGAGCGGTGTCGTCATTGGGCTCATAGTCATGAAAGTATTTGAAGGCCAAGGGGGATAATATGGATCGTCTATCCGGCTTTTTTCAAAAGGCGAGTAAAGGACTCGCCGTTGTTGCGGGCATTGCATTGACGTTTATGATGCTGTTGACCGTAATGGATGTCACCCTGAGGGCGATCGGCATGCCCTTCAGGGGAACCTATGAAGTGGTCAGCTTGGCTTTGGGCCTTGTCATCGGATTTTCCATTCCCCTGGTTTCGCTGAAAAAGCAACATGTCTACATGGATCTGGTGGTGGGAAGCCTTTCCCCGCGGAACAAGGCGATCATGAACACCATTACCAGGATCATGAACATTATCCTTTTTGTGCTTATCGGATGCGCACTCTTCATTGTTGGCAATGAATATCGGATCTCGGGGGAAACGTCCCCGACGATCATGCTGCCCTTCTACCCGATGGCCTACGGCATCGGCGTCTGCTGCTTTATCGAATGTTTCGTTTTCATTTTCGAGATCGTGGAAAACTGGAGGGGCAGCCATGAATGAGACGACTGTCTGCATCTTAGGATTGGTATTGTTGCTCGCGCTTTTTGCGACCGGTATCGAGATGAGTTTCGCCATGGCCTTGATCGGTTTCATCGGCTTTGCCTATCTCAATGGTTTCGGTGCGGCCGTGAATCTCATCGGCGGGGATCTTTTCGAGGCCTTCACGAATTACGGATACACGGTCTTTCCCCTCTTCATGCTGATGGGGCAGATCGGCTTGAACGCGGGGATCGCCCAGCGGCTTTACAATTCAGCGAACAAATTCATCGGCCATATCCCCGGCGGGCTTGCAATGGCGACGGTCGTCGGCGCCGCGGCTTTCAAGGCCATCTGCGGTTCGTCTACGGCTACCGCGGCGACCTTTGCCAGTGTCGCGATTCCGGAGATGAACCGCTATAACTACGACAAGCGGCTCTCGACGGGGATCGTGGCGACGGTGGGGACCCTGGGCTGTCTGATCCCCCCCAGCGTGGTCCTCATCCTCTACGGAATCATCACCGAGCAATCCATCGGGAAGCTCTTCATGGCCGGGCTCCTGCCCGGCCTGCTCATCGCCGCCTTTTTTGTGGTCATCATCTACGGGTGGACGAAGATGAATCCGAAGATCGCCCCCCTGTCGGAGCGGTCGACCTGGAAGGCGCGGGTCCGCACATTGCCCGAGATCATATGGGTCCTGGTCGTTTTTTGCCTGGTCGTCGGTGGGATCATGACGGGCTATTTCACCCCTTCGGAGGCGGCGGGCGTCGGCTGTTTTGCCCTGCTGATCCTGTCGGTGACGAGACGGGACATGAACTTCAAAACCTACATCAAATCGGTGGCGGAGACTCTCAATATCGCCGGGATGATCCTGATGATCATTGCCGGATCGGCCATCCTCGGCCATTTCATGGCCGTTACCAATGTCCCCCAGAAACTGGCCGACTGGGTCATTACGCTGCCTCTGAACCGGTACATGATCCTGGTCATCATCTGTCTCATCTATGAACTCGGCGGTTCTTTCATTGATGACATGCCCTTCATGGTCCTGGCGACCCCGATCTTCTTTCCGGCTGTCATCAAACTGGGTTTCGATCCGATCTGGTTCGGGATCGTCATCGCCATCGTCGTTGCCATCGGGGTCGTGATTCCGCCCGTGGCGGTATGCGTGTTCGTCGTCAAGAACATCACCGGGGTGCCGATCGGCGAGATATACAAGGGGGTCATGCCTTTCTTGATCTCTTTGTTCGTCGTCTGGGCTTTGCTGTTCTTCATCCCGGGACTAGCCCTTTGGCTTCCCTCGCTTTTCTATACGTGATGAACCATTATCTCATGTCGGCCGGGACGGATCTCCTGTTCCGGACTTTCCCCGGGGAGGGCGGTGATTGACAAAAGGAAAGAGGCCTCATTCAAGATCAAAAGACAGAGCAACAGGGTTATGAAAGCAGACAAACAACAGGAGGAGGTGTCAAAATGAGGGAAAAAGCATTAGGGGTCATGGGGATCATTCTGTCCATGCTGTTTATTTCTTCTTTTGCCAATGCCGCGGAGATCATAAAACTCAAGTTTGCCAGCTATTTTCCGCCCATGCATCAGCATTCGATCATCATGGATGAATTCACCAAGCGATTGAACAAGGATCTCGCCGGAAAGGTCGAGATTTCCTACCATGGCGGGGGCACCCTGCTGTCTGCCCCCAAAATAGCCGCCGGCCTTACCACGGGGATTGCGGACATCGGGCTTTCCCATGTGGGTTACACGCGTGAGCGTTTCCCCGTCTCGGAAATCTTCGGTCTGCCCATCGCCAGCCCCAGCCCCTGGATCGGTCTCCATGTTGCCAATGATTTCTTCAGTAAGTTCAAGCTGAAAGAGTGGGACGACTATCATCCCCTCATGTTCACCACGAGTGCCACCACCATCATCCATACCGTCAAGAAACCGGTCAATAAACTCGAAGATCTGAAGGGTCTGAAGATCCGGGCCACCGGAAGACTGGCCGATCTCACCACCGCCCTCGGGGCGACGCCGGTTCCCATCGGAATGCCCGATATGTACGAATCGCTCAGAAAAGGCGTCGTCGACGGCACCATGTCCAATATGGAGACCTTGAAGGGCTGGAAAACGGGCGAGGTAATCAAGTATGCGACGACGTCATGGAAAGTGGGGAGCTGCGATACCTTCTATGTCGTTATGAGCAAGAAGAAGTGGAACAGCCTGCCCGCCGATGTTCAGAAGGTCATCTCGGCCGTCGCGGAAGAGTACAAGGAGAAATGGGCGGTCCTGTGGAACGATATCGATATCGAGGGCCTGGATTTCTTCAAGAAACAGGGCGGCCAGGTCATCGATCTGAGCGACGCGGAGATTGCCCGGTGGGCCAAAGCCGCGGAACCCGTATTTGCCGATTTCAAGAAGGATATAGCGGGAAAGGGATACTCAGCGGCCGAAATCGACAGCTGGCTGAGCTTCATCAAAGAACGGATCGAATACTGGAAGGGACAGGAGAAGGCGAAGAAGATCGCGACGGTTTACAAATATTAAGCAGCATAATCGGCCCTTCACCCCCCGCTCCCGTGAGCGGGGGGTGAAGGCAACCCGTCCCTTGGCCTTTGGGAACACGAGGCACCTCTGCGATTGTCGTCTCTTGATCCGCCCCATGGAGCCATCCCTATTCTCCTGCCGCAGCGGACGTCCTTATAGCTGTCTGAAAGGCCCTTCTTTGATCTTTGGATCCATCGTGTGAATCGCGCCCTGCCCGCGGCGAAACCGCAGTCGGATGTCAAACATCGACGGGAATGGACGGTTGCGGCGGCAAGGAGACGGCCCTGTGAAGGAACTGCCTGCTTGGTTGAAGACGCATCTGCTGGATGTGTACAGGCACAGCTCTTATGCGGAATTTCTCCGGATGGAGATCCTCGCGCTTTCCGCCGGGGAAACGACCGTATCCATGGCCGTCCGCCTTGAACACACGAACCTCAGCCGGATTCTCCACGGCGGTGCGGTCAGTTCGCTGCTCGAAATGGCGATGAACCTGGCGTGCTTTTCCCTGGGCAGGAGGGCGACGGTGCTTGGCTTCAACGCCAATTTCCTGGGCGGCGCCAAGGAAGGGGAAACGGTCCGTGCCGTGGCCAAGGTGCTCCACAGCGGGAGAAGCACGATGATCGTGGAAGGCAGGATCCTCAACAACCGGGGGAAGCTTTTGGCCAAGGGCCGGGGGACTTTTCTGGCCATGGGTGCCTTCCTGCCGGAGGATCGATAGTCGATTCCCCGGCCTTGGGGGCCAGGGCCGCAAAGGTGGAGGAGACAAGGTGACGGATACGGAAGTGGAGGGATGGCTCAGAGAGCTTCTGCTGGGCATTCACGACCGCAATTATTTCGCGAAATACCTGGGCATGGAAATCGTCGATATCGGCAGGGGCAGCGGCACCGTTTCCATGCTGGTTACCGCCAGGCACATCAACATCCGGGAGGTCGTCCACGGCGGGGCACTGGTGTCATTGGCAGACATGGCCATGGGTTTGGCCTGCGCCTCGTTGGGCAAGCGCGTCGTGACTCTGGACTTGAATATCAGCTTCGTGCGGCGCGTCAAAGAAGGGGATGTCATCAAGGCCTTGACCCGGGTCATCCACAAGGGCAAGACCACGATGGTCGTCAGCGGCAGTATCTTGGACAAGACGGGAAATCTGTTGGCCGAGGCAAGGGGGACCTTCTTTGTGACCGGCCATTATACGCCCGAGGAGAAACTGCCTCCGGGGGCAGGCCAAGGCCGGGAAGCCTTGGAACCCCGGCCCAAAGGGTCAATCCCGGGTGTCGCAATCAAATAGGGAGGGGGATCGTCTGATGAAGGTAAAGGCCACGGTCTTGGTTGACAATTACGCGTTCGGAATCAATGGCGTCCTAGCTCAGCACGGGTGGTCGGTATTTCTGGAAACCGATCAGGGCAACTACCTGCTGGACACGGGGGCGGGAAAGATCATTATCCAAAACGCCCATGTCTTGGGGATTGATCTGAACTCGATCCGAGGCATTATCCTCAGCCACCACCACCATGATCATACCGGGGGGCTTTTGGATGTGCTGGATTATCTCAAACGCCCGGTGGCGGTTTATGCGCATACGGACCTTTTCAAAGACAGTTATTCCACCCGGACGGATCAACCTCACCATAGCGGCGTTCCTTTCAAGCGAGAGGCCCTGGAGTCGAAAGGAGCGAGATTCGATCTGAGCACCGAGTTTCGGAGCATCGCCTCCGGCCTTTTCCTGACGGGCCAGGTGCCAAGGCTGACCGCCTATGAGAAGGGGGATCCCCATCAGGTCATCAAAGGGGCACAGGGATGGGTCCAGGACCCGCTTCAGGACGATCAGTCCGTCATCCTCCCGACAGAAGGGGGACTGTTCGTCATCCTGGGTTGCGCCCATGCCGGCATCGTCAACACCCTTGACTTCGCCATGAAGCAGATGCACGAAGATCGTATTCATACCGTCTTTGGAGGCACCCACCTGGGTCCGGTCGGGGAAGCGCAGCGGGAAGAAAGCCTCAATGCCCTCAGGACGATGAAAATAGCGCGGTTGGGCGTTTCCCATTGCACGGGCATGAAGACGGCCGTCAGGCTGGCCCGGGAGTGGGGAGACCGGTTCGTCTTTTGCTGCGTGGGTACGGTGTTTGAGGGGTAACCCCGGGGGGCCTTGTTGGGCGTTTACTCCGGCATGAGGGCGATGAAGCCGGAAGGTCCGGACCCCCAAGAAACGTTAATTTTTCTTGACAAAGGGGCGGTGTTTCGGTAGCTATAGTATAAAACTCTTTTTCATAGAATGAAACATCGGTCGGCCTTTCATTCCGCAGGACCAACGGCTCCTCGAACCGGTCCGCCTTCGGATACTGTCGAACGATGGATAACGGGAAGCAATCTATAATAGAGGAAAGGAGAGCATCATGGGTAATTGGCAAATCCCACCTGCCGGTGGTCACATGGAAAGCCCCAACGGACTCTATCTGCAGACCATGAACATGACCCAGATCAACGAGAGGCTCAAGAAGAATGATTTGATCATCATTCCCGTGGGCAGTACCGAGTGCCATGGGGCGGCCCAACCGCTGGGCGAGGACACGTTCCTCGTGACCCGCATGGCCGAACAGGTGGCCATGAAGATGGGCTGCACCATCGCCATGCCGATCTGGTACGGTTCCCATCCCTACCACCACATGGGAATGCCCGGGACCGTCGTCGTTCCGGAGGAGGTCCTGCTGGCGAACATGCGCGCCGTCATCACGGGACTCTGGAACATGGGATTCCGCAAGCAGATCTTCGTTAACGGCCACGGCCAGGAGGAGGTCCTCCCCCTGGCGATCCACCAGTGGGCCAAGAAGTACCAGGTGCCGGCGATCCTGATTACCCTGCACACCTGGAACACGATCCACAATTACATGAAGGACAAGGCGCACGGCGGCCCCTTCGACACCCCCTTCTCCCATGCCGACGAGGCGGAGTGTTCCTATTCGCTGGCCCTCTTCCCGGAATTCTGCGACATGAAGCAGGCTGTGGACAACAAGCCGGAGGGGTTCCTGCCTCCCGGCCACGTGGACAAGGGGGGCGAGGTTTACCATGCCCCGATCAGGGGGCACGAACATATCGGCCTGGGCGGTATCGAGCTCAAGGTCTACCCCGAAGGGGTCATCGGCCATCCCACGAAGGCTTCGGCCGAGAAAGCCAAGGCCGGCCTGGAGGCCATGATGGATTACATGTGCAAACTTATCGGCGACATCATGACCAAGTTCCCGGCGGGAGTGCTGCCCCCGGCGGACAAGGTCACCGAGCGTAGCCAAGAGGAGATCAATGCCCTCCTGAAAGGGCCGCTGAACGGCGGGAAGTCCATCTACACCATCGCCTACCCACCCTGATCCGACGGAGGGCGAAAGCGCGGTTCTTCCCCGAAGGCCGCAGGCGGATCCCCCGCATCCCTGCCTCAGGGGATCACCCTCCGGAAGGCGTCTGATCGGAGAGCCTCCTGCGCCCGACATTTTGTTCTTGGCAAGCGGACGCCCAGACAGGTATGTAAGACAAAACAAAGTTTCATGGAATGAAACATGGTTCAGACAGTCATCGGTACAGTGACGACACATTACGTTTCCAGAAAGATTCAGGTATCGGCTGTCATTGTCCGGAAATCCGTTCAGACTCGGGGCCGGCAGTCAAAGGCTGATCTGGATAGCAAGTGAGGTGAGGAAGATGCCAGTAATCGTAAGGGTCAATATGACCGACAAGAAGATTTCCACGTTTGAGAATCAAGACTATCGGATGTTGGGAGGACGGGCCTTATCGGCGAGAATCCTTCTCGATGAAGTGGTCCCGAACTGCGAGCCCCTGGGTCCGAAAAACAAATTGGTGATTGCCCCCGGTCTGCTGTCGGGGACTCCTATTACGAGCGGGAGCCGGACGTCCTGCGGCGCCAAAAGCCCCATGACCAACGGGATCAAGGAGGCCAACTGCGGCGGCAATATCGGCCTGTACCTCGGCAGGTTCGGCATCAAGGCGGTGGTGATCGAGGGGCAGCCGGCCGACGGGAACGTCCATGTCCTCAAGATCGGCAAGACCGGGGCATCGCTGGTGACCATGGATGACCTCAAGCTGTTGGGGACGTATGAAACGGATCGCAGGCTGCGGGACAAGTTCGGTCAGGACATCGGCGTTCTCTGCATCGGCCCTGCCGGCGAAAACGGCATGAAGATGGCTTCAATCGCCGCATCGGATCCCAACGGGGAACTGAAGTTCGCGGCCAGAGGTGGCCTAGGTGCGGTCATGGGCAGCAAGGGAATCAAAGCGGTGGTCGTCGACAGAACGCTCCAGCAGCCGCTTTACCACAACAAAGAAGAATACATGGATATGGTCCGCAATATCCATGCTGAATTCAGAAAAGATCCGAAAATCAAGAACGTCAACCAGAAAACGGGTACGGCCAGCATCGTCAAGGCCGTCAACGCCATGGGCGCCCTGCCGACCCGTAACTTCCGGCAGGGGGCCATCGACGGCGTCGACGGGTTGAGCGGAGAGACGATGTACGCCACCATCACCAACCGGGGAGGGGACGGGAAGACGGGGGTATCCTGCATGGATGGATGTTTGATCAAATGCAGCAACATCTACCCCGACGCCTCCGGAAAGAAGATCTGCTCCACGCTTCAGTACGAAAACATCGCTCTGTTGGGTTCCAATCTCGGCTTTACGAACCTGGATCCAGTGGCCAAATTGAACCACGAATGCAACGACATCGGACTGGACACCATCGAAGCCGGCGCGGTGCTCGGCGTTGCCATCGATATGGGCATGGCTCAGTGGGGCGATCTGGACGGCTGCATGGCCCTGCTCCGGGAAATCCGCAACAACACCCTGATCGGCAAGATCCTCGGACACGGTGTCCAGGTGGCGGGAGACGTCTTGGGATCCAGAAGGATTCCGGCGGCCAAGGGTCAGTCCTTTGCAGGTTACGATCCGCGCGCCCTCAAGGGCAACGGGGTGACCTATGCCATGTCTCCCATGGGTGCCGACCATACCGCCGGCAATTGTTTTGGATCGCGCGGCGAGGTCAATCCGCTGGGTGTCGACAAGCAGGGAGACCTCTCCAAATCCCTGCAGTACAAGATGTGTACCTTGGACAGTCTGGGGTTCTGTATCTTTGCACGGCCCCCCCTGTTCAAGGACCCCAGCAAGATGACGACGCTGGTCAATGCCCTTTTGGGGACCGAACTCAGCGTCGATCAACTGTGGCAGGTTCTGGGGGTCGATACGGTGAGAACCGAAAGGGAGTTCAATATCCGGTCCGGATTGTCCCCCGCTAATGACAAACTGCCAGAATATCTCTATGTGGAGCCTTTACCGCCCACGAACGAGGTGTTCAATCTGCCCGAAGAGGAAATGTTGAAGGCGATCGTATAGCCTATGGCGGTTATCCGTTTGCACTTGACCCTGATCGAGATGGCGGGAGGCAGGAGGGAATTCACCGTGGATGCCGAACAGCCGGTTGTGCTGACGACGTTTCTGGAGCGTTTCGGCATTCCCCATGAGGAGGTGGGCATCATCGTCAGAAACGGGAAAAGCGATACCATCGACTGCCTGATCCGACAGGAGGATAATGTGGAGCTTTTCCCAATTCTATCGGGTGGTTAAAAAGGTAACAGGATTCTGTTCGCTCTGGACGATTTCCAATGGATTCGTGAGACAAGTTCGGCTAATGCCGGTCAGATTATCATCAATCTTAAGTAATAAAGGAGAAATACAATGGGCACTGTCGTTTACGAAAAAGACGTTAAGGGCACCCTCAAGACGGATCCTTGGGTGCGTCTTTCCAAGCTCCTCATTTCCAAGGGCACTGTTGGTGCGCAGCAGATCTCCATGGGTATCAACATTTCTGAACCGGGCAGCGGCATCCCGTGCCACAAGCACGACCATTCCGAGGAAGCTCTTTACTGCGTCGAGGGCCACGGCCGTCTGACCATGGGGACCGGCGAGGTTTACGATATCGTTCCCGGTACCGCTTTCTGGAACCCCATCGGTGTCGAGCACACCCTGGAGAACATCGGCGACACCCCCCTGAAGGTCGTCTGGGCCTATGCTCCTCCTCTGCCCGACCACCTGAAGTAAGTTTCCCGCACGGAAAAAGGCCGCGGGTGGCCGCGGCCTTTTTCGACGGGAGTATAGACCCGTATGATCGGGGAGCCGGAAAACCGGTGCCTGCCATAGCGGTAGGCCCTCAGAAACGCCACTCCCCGGGAGCAAGGCATCGAAAGGATTCATGGACCGTATCGCATTTTCGACTTGACAAATAAAAACAGGTTGGTTATTGTACAAAACAATGTTTCATACATTGAAATTAAAGGAGGTGCCCCACTCGATGCCGACCATTGCGGACAGGGAAAGCAGTTCCATGCGCTCATTGGAACGGGCCCTACACCTCCTGTTCATCCTGGAAGAGGCGAGTTGGCCGATGAGCGTGACGGAGCTTGGCCGTGCCAGCCAGCTGTCGAAGGCCACGGTCCTGCGAATCCTATCGGTCCTGGAGAAGTACAGGTTTGCCGAGAAGAAACAGGGACGCTACCGCCTCGCCGCCGCGTTTCTCCCGCTTGCCCATGCCTATGTTCTCGGGAATGATCTGATCCGGGCGGCCTCACCCGTCCTGCTGGAATTGGCGGAAACGACGCAGCGGACCGCATCGCTGTTCATTCGGCTGGATTCGAAGCGAATTGCCGTGCAGCGCGTCGAGGGAAGCAACCCCATGCGGTTCGTTCTTCCCATCGGTCAACGGTTGCCGCTTTACCTGGGCGCCGGCAAGGTGCTGGCGGCAGCAATTCCTGTTGAAGAGATGCAGCAGATCTTCAATGAAGCGGGTGAGGTGCGCATGGCAAACGGAAAGGTGCTGACCCGCGAGAACCTTTTTGAGGATCTCGACCATATCCGGCAGCAGGGTTATTATGTATCCATGGGGGAGCGGATGCGGGGGACCTTTGCCGTAACCGCCCCGGTTATGGACAACCAGAACAACACGATTGCCGCCGTGTCGGTGGGCGGTCCGTCCGAAAAGCTGACCCCGAAGAAGATCGAGCGGATGATTGCGGAAGTCAGGGACGCGGCCACGGCGATCAGGGATCGTTACGAGGGATGAGGACCGATGCACCCCGCATGAAAGACATGCAGGGAAAAAGCGAGGTGGACTAACGGGACGATTTGTCGAAGAATTATGAGAACCGCGTTTTGAAAGGAACGAAGGGAAGCCATGAAAAAAGGTCGTATTAAGGTAATGCTGGGAAACGAGGCATGCGCGGAAGCGGCCCTCTTGGCGGGTTGCCGTTTCTACGGCGGCTATCCGATCACACCGGCCACCGAGATCCTGGAGACCCTCTCCAGGCGTCTGCCGCTGGTCGACGGGCTCTGCATGCAGTTCGAAGATGAAATTGCAGCGCTGGTCGCCGTCGTGGGTGCCTCCTGGGGGGGGACCAAGGCAATGACCGCCACAAGCGGTCCCGGTTTTTGCCTCATGCAGGAAGGCATCGGTTTGGCCGTCGCTGTCGAGGCCCCCTGTGTCATCGTGAACGTACAGCGAGGCGGGCCCTGCTCGGGTCAATCGACCTCCACAGCCCAGGGCGATTTGTATCAGGCGAGGTACGGTTCCAACGGGGACTATTCCCTGATCTGCCTGTGCCCCTCCGACGCGCAGGAGATGTTCGATCACACGATCAAGGCCTTCAACCTGGCGGAGCGATTCCGAATCCCCGTCATTATCCTCTCCGATGAGGTCGTCGGCCACATCCGGGAGAAGGTCTTCATTCCCGATGCAAAGGACATCAAGCTCGTGGAACGGAAGGCCCCGACCTGCGACCCGAAGGATTTCATCATCTTCAAGCCCGAGGAAAACGAGATTCCGTTGATGCCCAATTTCAACACCGGATACCGGGCTCCTGTCATCTCCCAAGCCAAGAGCCTCAACGGCAACCGCGGCAATGCCAAGGAAGCGGACGACAACATCCGCCGCATCGTCCGGAAGATCGAGAACTACATGGATGAGTTCGCCGAGGTCCAGGTCTACGGAGACCCCAAGGCCGAAACGGCCTTCGTGACCTTCGGTTCCGTCTGCCGCGCGGCGCGTAGCGCCGTGGATATGGGCAAGGAGAAGGGGATCGCCCTTCGGTCCGTCGAGGTGAAGACCGTCTGGCCCTTCCCCGACAAATTGGTCCGCAACGCCCTGGCCGGTGCCAAGCGCATCGTCGTGGCGGAGATGAACCTCGGCATGATCCAGCGCGAGGTGGAGAGGGTCGTCCGGCAGCCGGAGATCAAGATCGAACTGTTCTCGAAAATCGGGGGCATTTACCCGCAGCCTCAGGAATTTCTGCGGTTTCTGGAGGAGAAACGATGAACCCTATTGGTGAAAAATACCTCAGGAAGGCATTCCTTCCTTTCATTTTCTGTCCCGGCTGCGGCGACGGGATGATCGTCCAGGCCTTGGCGCGTGCCGTAGAAGAGCTCGGGGTCCGGGACGATCTGGCCCTGACGGCGGGGATCGGTTGCAGTGCCTGGATCGCCGTTTACACCCACGCCGATGTCCTCAAGGTTCTGCATGGCCGCGCCATCCCGGCGGCCATCGGGCTCAAGGCCACCAAGCCCTCCCGCAAGATCGTCACCGTCACCGGGGACGGGGATTGTCTCGCCATCGGCGGCAACCATCTGCTCCATGCTTGCCGGCGCAATATCGACATCACCGTCGTGATGGTCAACAACCAGATCTATGCCATGACGGGCGGCCAGGTGGCTCCCAGCACGCCCTTTACCGGCAAGACCCAGACCACGCCCTACGGCAATGTCGAGAAGAAGCTCGACGGCTGCAGGGTCGCCATCGCCTGCGGAGCAACCTTTGTGAGCCGCTGGTCCACTGCCCATCCCAAGCAGTTGATCAAGACCCTGAAAAAGGCGATCAGCCACAAGGGTTTTTCCTACGTCGAGGTCATCTCCCAGTGCCCGGTCCAGACGGGGCGGTACCTGCTTGGCTCCGGTTCTCCCCAGTTCAATCTTCAATGGATCAAGGACCACTGCGTGAAGCAGGAGGATCCTGCCAAGTGGGCGGAGGTCGAGGCGCAGGGGAACATCCCTATTGGGGACTTCGTGCAGCTGGAGCAGCCTGAGTTCATGGAGGAAGTCGCAAAGATGAACCAGAGAGTGAAAGAGGCGCAAGCCAAAGGAGGCGATCGTTGAAAGGCGCAGAAAAGATAGATATCGACCGCAGGTACTGCAAGGGCTGCATGCTCTGCAAGTATATCTGCCCCTGTGACGTGTACGAGCTGGGACAGGAGAGGAGCGATCTCGATTATCTCATGCCCCGGGTGGCGAGGATTGAAAACTGCAAGGCCTGCGGGCTCTGTGAACTGCACTGCCCTGACATGGCCCTGACTGTCATCGGTAAGGAAAAGGGGAAGGAGAAAGCATGAGGAAGGAGATCATCTTCACAGGATTTGGCGGGCAAGGGATCATCCTCATGGGCGTCATCATCGCCCGGATGATGGAGCACTTTCCCGATCTGCAGGTGACCCAGGCCCAGTCCTACGGGCCGGCATCACGGGGCGGTGCCTGCCGCACCGATGTGGTCATTTCCGATCAAAAGATCAATTACCCGAAGAGTTCTCGGCCGGACGTCATGATCTTCATGTCCGAGGAGGCACGCAAAAGGCTTCTTTCCGAGGCGGATCCGGAAAGGACCCTCGTTGTCTACGACAATACCCTGATCAAGTCGATTCCCGCTCCCTACGACAAGAGAACCTTCGCGGTTCCGGCCACAGGAGAGGCCGAGAAGGAATTCAAGAACCGGATGGTGGCCAATATCTACATGTTGGGTGCGGTCATTGAGTTGATCAACCCGGGGAGCTTCGAAGTGCTCAAGCAGATCGTCAGCAAGAGCGTTCCCAAGAAATACGAAGAACTCAATATCAAGGCCCTTGAAGCGGGCCATGAGTATTATCGGAATCATAAACCGGCTTAGGATCGGAAGGATGTGTTGAGAACCATGGCGGCTGAAGCTGAAAAAAAAATGTTTCCTGCGCAGAAGGTCGAAGATTTCTGTGCAACGGTACTGATCAAGGCGGGGTTGTCTCCCGAGTCGTCGGAAATCGTTACGAAGTCCCTGATGTGCGCCGAGTTGCGCGGCATCTACTCTCACGGTGTGGTGAGGCTCGAAACTTACCTCAAGCGGGTCGAGACCGGTGTGATGAAGTTGTCGGCGCCGATCACGAGTGAGATGGATCGCGGGGCCGTCGCCCTGTTAAATGCCAACAATACCTTCGGCCAGGTCGCCGGGCATCGGGCCATGAAACTCGCCATCGACAAGGCCCGGGAATACGGAACCGGCGTGGTGGCCGTCAAGAATTCCAATCATTTCGGGGTGGCGGCCTTTTTCGCGGGGATGGCCCAGGAGGAAGACATGGTCGGTTGCGTCTTCACCCATTCCTCGCCGGCGATGGCCGTGTTCGGCACGAAAACCCCTCTGATCGGCACGAACCCCGTCGCCATCGCGATTCCTGCCGGGAAGCATTTCCCCATCGTCCTGGATATGTCGACTTCCGTCGTCGCCCGCGGAAAGATCCGATATGCCGCCATGACCGGGCAGGGCATTCCCCTGGGATGGGCCCGGGATCCCGAAGGCAAGCCGACGGAGGACGCCAATCTCGCCCTCAAGGGATCTCTGGAACCCGTCGGCGGGGCAAAAGGCTCGGGTCTTTCGCTGATCATCGACCTGCTCTGCGGCGTCCTGACAAATACCGTTCTGACCGGCGGCGTCAAGACCGTGACCGACATGACCGGGCCCGCCATGACCGGTCATTTCTTCTCGGCCCTGGACGTATCGAAATTCATCGACATCAACCTATTCAAGGCCAATGTGGACCAGGTCATCACGAACATCAAAGGTCTCCCGCCTGTGAACCAGGGGGGAAAGATCTTCATGCCCGGCGAGATCGAGCTCAGTGCGGAGCTCAAACGGCGTGAGGAGGGGGTTCCCCTCGATAAAGAGGTGGTGGATTTATTGAACGGTGTGGCGGCCCGTTACGGGGCCTCCCCTCTCGCCTGAGGGAAAGGGACTGGGTCCGAACGGAGGCGCGTACGGGAAAGGGCCGGTCTTTTACTGCCGAATTCAGTCATTACAAGGAGATCGATCATGGATTTTAAGTTATCGGAAGAGTTGGTGATGTTGCAGGAC
>CAYOGU010000012.1:0-23447 GCA_964403345.1 uncultured Syntrophus sp.
GGGAGGGAACGATGCTCAGTAAACGGATCATTCCCTGCCTGGACGTCCGGGCAGGGAAACTTACCAAGGGCGTGAAATTCCAAGGGAACGTAGACATCGGCGATCCCGTCGAGGTGGCCGAGGCCTACTACGAGCAGGGGGCCGACGAGATCGTCTTCTACGACATCACCGCCTCGGCCGAGGGACGGGCGATCATGATCGACGTGGTCCGCCGGGTGGCCGAGCGGATCTTCATCCCCTTTTCGGTCGGCGGCGGGATCCGGACCGTGGAGGACATGCGGGCCGTGATCCTGGCCGGGGCCGAAAAGGTGAGCGTGAACACGGAGGCGGTCAAGAATCCGCCCCTCATCACAGAGGGGGCGAAGGCCTTCGGGAGCCAGTGTATCGTCCTGGGGATGGACGTCAAACGGGTCCCGGCGACCCCCCAGATCCCCTCGGGCTACGAGATGGTCATCCACGGCGGCCGGACCCCGACGGGGATCGACGCGCTCTGGTGGGCCCGGGAGGCCGAGCGCCTCGGCGCCGGGGAGATCTGCCTGAACTCCATCGACGCCGACGGGACCCAGGACGGCTACGAGATCGACCTCACGGCCCTGATCTCGGGCCATGTCGGGATCCCGGTCATCGCCTCGGGCGGCGCGGGCAAACCCGAACACCTCCTGGACGTCCTCACCCGGGGCCGGGCCGACGCGGCCCTGATCGCCTCGATGGTCCACTACCGGACCTACACGATCGCTGAGATCAAAAGGTTTCTCCAGGCCAACGGCGTCCGGACGCGGATGAGTTGGTAGGTCCGCTGGCGGGTGGGGCATCCTTGATATTTGTCCTTGACGGCGCTATAGTAATGCCCTATGAAGAAAAGCCTACTGAAATAGTAAACTTTACCCCCAAGGGAGGCGATAGATCGTGGATGCAAAAAGATATGAACTGAATGTCCAGTTGGCGCAGATGCTCAAGGGCGGCGTCATCATGGACGTCACCAACGTGGAGCAGGCGAAGATCGCCGAGGAGGCGGGAGCCGTGGCGGTGATGGCCCTGGAGCGGGTTCCGGCGGACATCCGCAAGGACGGCGGGGTGGCCCGGATGTCGGACCCGGCGATGATCGCCCAGATCAAGAAGGCCGTGTCGATTCCGGTGATGGCGAAGGCCCGGATCGGCCACTTCGTGGAGGCGCAGATCCTGGAGGCCCTGAAGATCGACTACATCGACGAGAGCGAGGTTCTGACCCCGGCCGACGAGGAGTGCCACATCGACAAGACCCTGTTTTCGATCCCCTTTGTCTGCGGGGCCCGGAACCTTGGCGAAGCGGTGCGCCGGATCGCCGAGGGCGCGGCGATGATCCGGACCAAGGGAGAGGCCGGGACGGGGAACGTGGTCGAGGCGGTGCGCCATATGAGGACGATGAACCGGGAGATTCGGCAGGTGGTGGCGATGCCGGTGGAGGAGGTGACGGGATTCGCCAAGGCCAACGGGATTCCCTACGAGTTGGCGCTGAAGGTGAAGGAGTTGGGCCGCCTGCCGGTGGTGAACTTCGCCGCGGGCGGGATCGCGACGCCGGCCGATGCGGCGCTGATGATGCAGTTGGGCTGCGACGGAATCTTTGTGGGTTCGGGGATCTTCAAGTCGGCGAACCCGGCGGCACGGGCGCGGGCGATCGTGAAGGCCACGGCCTACTTCAACGACCCGGCGAAGGTTTTGGAGGCCTCGATGGGGTTGGGCGAGGCGATGCCGGGCCTGGAGATCGGGGCCATTCCCAAGGAACAACTCCTGGCCGGCCGCGGCTGGTAGCGCGGGCATCGGTGACGGCAGACCATGGCATCTAAAAAGGCCATTGCCCCCAACGGCCAGACCATCGGCGTGCTGGACCTCCAGGGGGGCGTCTTCGAGCACTTGGACCACCTCCAGCGCCTTGGCATTGGGAGTCGGGCCGTCAAGGAGGAGCGGGATTTCGAGGGGCTCGCGGGACTGATCCTCCCCGGCGGCGAGAGCACATGCCTGGTCCGCCTCCTGCGGATCTTCGGCCTCGACGCGGTCATCACGCAACACTTCCGGGAGGGACTGAAGCTCTGGGGGACCTGCGCCGGGGCGATCCTCCTGGCCCGCACCCTCAAAGCGGAGGACCCGCACCTGGGGCTCATCGACATCGAGGTTGAGAGGAACTCCTTCGGGAGCCAACTCGACAGCTTCAACGCCGAGGCCGTGGTCCCAAAGGTTTCAGCCGAGCCGATCCCCCTCACCTTCATCCGCGCCCCAAAGATCCTCAATGTCGGCAAGGACGTGGAGGTCCTCCTCCGGATGGGGGACTACATCGCCGCTGCCGAGTCGCCGGATGTTCTGGTCACGGTCTTCCACCCTGAGCTGACGGGCTCCCTCGCCTTCCATCGCTACTTCGCCCGCAAATGCGGCATCGAACCCCGCGTGACCGAATTGCCCGAAAGCCCCTGGAAGATCACAAGCTGGACGCGGTTCGCGAGGACCAAGTAGCCGAGAGCCCATCCGGACAACGCCCTGTCTTCTT
Organism: uncultured Syntrophus sp.; assembly: GCA_964403345.1. Classification (GTDB taxonomy): domain Bacteria; phylum Desulfobacterota; class Syntrophia; order Syntrophales; family UBA5619; genus JAKAFS01. The sequence continues at coordinate 2,519 of CAYOGU010000012.1, forward strand.
GACCCTGGATTCCGGCTTTTGCCGGAAAGAGGACCATCCCGAATCGGGCGTTTCCCTAATGGAATCGGAGAGAAAACATGACCGCACTGAAGGGTTTTCAGAAGAAGTATCTGCGGGGCCTGGCCCACGACCTCCGGCCGATCGTCCAGATCGGACGGGAGGGCGTTACGGACAACGTGATACGGGCCATCGACGAGGGCCTCCTCCGGCACGAGCTCATCAAGGTCAAGTTCGTGGATTTCAAGGAGAGGGACTTGAAGGGCGAGATGGCCGACGCCTTTACGGTCCGGACCGGCAGCGAGCTGGTCGGAATGATCGGCCACACGGCGATCCTCTACCGGCGGCAAGCCGACCCGGAGAAAAGACGGATCGTCGTCCCCGATCGGGAATAGCCATCCATCGAGATCACTCTAATAACCTGGAAGGATGCGGCGGAGAGCGCCGCTACTGGATCAGGGCGATCCGCTGGCGGACCGCTGCGGCCTTGTCGGCCTCGCCCGAGGCCTCGTAGAAGGCCCCCAGGCGCTTCAGCCAGGCCAGGAGGGCCCGCTTCCAGCCGTTCTGGGAGGCCGTTTCCACCGCCCTCTGGAGGAGCGACCCGGTTTCCAAGTGTCCCTGCACGGCGAGGCCTGACGCAATCAGGCGGGAGAGGGGATCGTCGATCTCCGCCACGGCTGCAGCCGCGCCCTGGGCGTTGCCGCCCTGGAGCGCCGCCAGGAACGGCCGGTAGGGGGCGGGCAGGAGGCTGGCATCCGTCTTGGGATCCCCTGCCAGGAAGCGGTGGAAGTTGTCGTTCGCCGGAACAGCCTGAGCGGCCTCGATCCTCCGGATCTCCTCTTCCTCCATCTCCTCCAGGACGGCCCGCTGCAGGGCCATCCGCGTCAGCCAGGCCTTGCCCAAGAGGTCCAGGTCTCCGCCCCTCTTGATCTCCTCCACCGCTTTCTGGAAATGGGTCTCGGTGATAAGCGGGGCCTGGCCAGTGAGGAAATCCGTTTTGAAAGTCTCCAACTGCTGATGGCCCGAGGCGATCCAGGACGGCACCGGCCGGGAGCCGCCGCAGCCGCCGATCCAGACCAAAAGCGCAACCAGACAGAGGACCTTTCTCATGGCAGCTTGATCTCCGGTTCAGCCTTGAAGGGGATCTTTCGGTCGATCTCGTCGGCCAGATTGCCGATCGACGTGACCGTGGCGTCCAGCTCGGCCCGCAGGACCTTCAGATCCTTGGCGGCGGCGGCCGTCTCGCCGCTGATCTTGTTGACGTTCTCCAGGGTCGTATCGAGCTTCCTAAGTTTCGCCGCAAGGTCGCGCAGGATGTCCCGAACCAGCGGCAGGACGCCATCCCGGCCATAGAGCTGCTCGTCCGCCTTTCCGGCGATCTTGTTCACGTTGGCCAGGATCGAGTCGACATGGGCCGTGATGTCCTTGAGCCTGGCCAGGCTCGCATGGATCGACTGCATGCTCTTGGGGTCGCCGACGACCATCTCGAGGATGGATTCCTTCTGGGCGAAGCGGGAAGTCACGGTCTCGGCATCCCTGAGGATCCGGTTCACATCCCCCTGGGGATCGGCCAGGTTTCCGGTCACCTTGGCCACGTTGGCCATGATCAGGTCCGCCTTCTCGACGATCGGCTCGGCCCGTTTGATGATCTCGTTGATGTCGCTGGAAACCGTGATCTCCGGGACGCTCTTGGACGAAAGGGGGGGACCGTTGAGGTTCTCCGTCATCACCAGGAGGCGCGACGAGCCGATGAGCGGCTTTTCCAGGACGAACTTGCTGTCCGCCCGGATCATCCGGTTATGCTGCTCCGGGATTTCGATCCGGATCAGGACGGTCCCCTGGGCGTCCAGCTCCATCGAGCTGATCCGGCCGATGTTGAACCCCCTGAAGACGACCGGCATCCCCTCGGTCAGGCTCTCACCGGCCTTCGAAGAGAGGGTGTAGGTGTAGACCTTGGTGAAGGCCCCCTTGATGTAGGCCACATACCCGATAGAGACCACGATCAGGAGGGCCGTGATCGTGACGAACAGGCCGACAGCGAATTCAATTCTCCGCGTCATCTGCTACCCCATAGCGCTCTTTATGCCAACTATAGTCGAAAACATGGGCCTCTGCAATCAGATCGTCCAGCTTGCCGATGACTTCGATGAAGTAACGACCGTCCCGCAGATGGGGCACCAGGGAGAGAGGCCGGTCCAGGACCAGGACGGCATTGCGGACCATCGCCGCCCTGAGGAGCATGGCTCCGAAACGCTCCTCGGGAGTGAGGGCGGAGTAGCGTTTCTGGGCGATCGCGGCCATCCCCAGGCGGCTGAGGAGTCCCTCGGCCAGAGACTTGGCCGTATGCCAGGAGAGGTTCTCGTGGTACTGCCGGATCAGGGCGATATTGCCCCATACGGTCAGGTTGGAGATGAGGGGCGCCCGGGCCGAGACGAGCCCCAACCGCGGCCGGTGAACCGCAAGAAAGGCATCCAGCCCCTGCTGCAGCGCCTTATCGCTCTCGAAGCATTTTATATGAACCTTGTGATCGATGACAGCACCTCGATGACAATGATGGCCACGAAGACCGAGACCATCCCGTTGAGCACGGCGACGGGGATCCCCGTCAGCTCCTCCGACGCGTTCAGACCCCGGTGGATCGGGATCAGGGTGATGAAAAAGCCGAAGGTCTTGCACTTGAGAACAAACACGACCATGTCCGTCAGGGAGGCGGATTCCTTCAGGGCATTGAGGTAGGTGTCGGCGCCCGTGCCGAAGAGCGAGGCCGAAACCAGAAGCCCCATGACCAGGACCACCAGGGCGAAAAGCCCGCTCAGCAGGACCATGGAGAGCATCCCGTTGAGAATGCGGGGGATGAAGAGGTAGTGGAACTGGTCGATGTTGAAGACCTCCAGCGTGCGGAGTTCGCCGTTGACCTTCATGACGGCGATCTCGGCGTTGATTGCCGAGCTGGAACGGAGGGCGATGAGCAGGACCGTCACGAAGGGCGATACCTCCATCACGACGAATCCCATCAGGAGGCGGCCCAGGTAATTCGAGAGACCCAGGTTCTCGACCATCTGGAAAAGGATGCCGTTGACCAGGGTGCCGAAGACGACGGCCACGAAGAGAAAGAGGGGGAGGATCTGGACCGACGTGAAATAGACTTGGCTGACGAAGACCATCCGGGCGGCGCTGTTGAGGGTCCGCCGGTCGAAGAGGGCGAGGACGATCCGGGCCGCAAAGAGCAGCAGGTCCCGGAGGGACTGAAACCCGTTGATCGTCGACCGGCCGATGTTTCCGATGATCGCAGTCATGGTGGCATACCCGCTCCCGTGGGAAAACCAGAGACGCGGAGGATGTTAGCACATCGGAAGGCCCCTGTAAACGGGCCGGACAGGCATGTGACTCGGTTTGACCAGAAATAATCCTTGGGATGGCCGATCAGCTTCTGTTCCCGCATTTGAAGGGACTGTCTTGGATGATTACGGATGCAACTCAGATTATCCGTACTTTTTCGATTCTCTTGATCCCTTTTCGATTCAAAATCAACCGATAACGGATATACGATCGAAACTGGTCGCCGATCAGTGTGATGATCAAGTTAAGATGGTAGACTCTGGCCCCTTTGATACGGTGATAGCCATCATCGTCCATGACAAAGAGTTCCTTGTTGGGATCGTCCATCTTGCGGAGAAATTCCTGGATGTTGAAACGCATGATGTCATGGACACCGTCGATTTCATATTCCGAGAAGATGCTCCCCTTCCAATCGGGATGCAAGCGGATCTTCTTTCGGTAAAGGAAAGTCTGCTCGCCCACCCAGCCGTTTTCGATCTCAGTGATGTGATCACAGTCCCGGAGCTTCCGAATCTCCGGTGCAAGCTTTTGACGCCTGATGAATTCAAAACTTTCCCGGCAAACGCCGACCACATGGCGGGCCACATTGTAAATCCGTGTTTTATAGTCAAAGATGAACCGGGTCACCTTGCGTGAGAGATAGTACCGCAGGAGATCCTTCATCCGGTCCTTGAAGATGTAACTGACGACGAGCACAACAAAAAAGGGAGCCGTAAGGTTGCCGTAGATCGACTGGGATATGAAGGCGACTGTCGTGGCAAACAGCATCGCAAGCCCTGCTGCCATCCCGAAAAGAGTCTGTTCCATCATGATGCCGCCTTTTTTGACTTTGGCTTCGAGAAACAGCACTGTGGCCATATATTTTTTAAGGACGCTTCGACGAAAGACCAGTGTTTCGTTGTCTTTCGTCTCATCCGGGATCGAGAGGTAGCCGCGCCTGCTGCGGTACTGAACCTCGGCATCGATCAAGGCCATCAACGCCTTCTGCCTTTCCTGGCCCAACCCCTCCCTGCACGCCGACAATCCTTCAACGAGATGGTAGGTATAATCCTCGATCAGGAGGCTGATGTATTCGTCGCCGAACAGGTATATTTCAGCCATGCGCTTTCCGAATCCCGGCAGTTGGATCAAGGCGCGTAGATCCCGGTATCCCGAGGTAATTCGCTGGATATCCCGGATGTAATTGTCCACAAGGTGTTCACGGTCCTCGGCGATGGTCGTCTCATAGATATACGCCACATAGTCGCGGACGGCACTCTTAAGAATGCAACTGAACAGCTTGATCTGGCTTTCATAGAGGGCAGGGGCTTTTCTCGAGGGTCTCCGCGCCATGCCCTCGATCACGGCGCGTAGTCTTCCCAAAGGACTCGTCTCCCCGTTGTCGATGCGACTCAAAGGGATCGAAGGCGTCTTAACACGGATATAGGTTTGCAGATCCGTGTAAAACTGCTGCTTGGTGTAGGTTCCGGGATTGATGCCCAGGCTGGTCGGGGCAAACAGATAAAGACCGACTTCGTAGAAAGTCTTGCCGGTACCCTGCCGCAGCGGGTAATTGAGCTTAAGTTCAATCTGATAATTATCATGAATGGTAACCGTTGCATCCACTTCAGAGGCTTGTCTCATGTTCTTCCCGTATCGATTCTCTTTTGATAAGGACTGCTTTTCCAAAGGGAAGCTTAGGAAAAAGCCCCCTGGTCTGTCAATAGAAAGCCGGACGTGGGGTGATAGATCCGAAAGGGTCTCTCAGGGGAGGGCCGCTGGGGAAAGGACCGATCTTCAAGGAGGGGGACATCAGGCCGGATTGTGGCACGAGGGCGGATGGTGTTTTCCTGAAGGAGCGCAGCATGACAGTCCGACTGAACATAGCGATCAGGAACGGAACCTTTCCAGGCCCGTGCCGGTAAGGGCCATGTAGAGTAGTTGCAGGGGATGCAGGACCGACAACCGTTCCCCCGGATCCATGTTCCCGCCGATGGTCACGCGGCATCCCGGGCATCCCGAGACCACGATCCGAGCCCCGGACTGCCGGATCCGCCTGATCTTCCTCTCAGTGATCCCTTTGGAAACACTCGGAAAATCGAACTGGAAGGATCCGCCCCCGCCGCAACAGGCGTTGGCCTCCTCCATTTCGACATACTCGAACTGGGGAAGGGCCTTGAGGATCTCCCGCGGCGCAGCGCTGACCCCTTGGACCCGGACCAGGTGGCAGGGGTCATGATAGGCGACCCGGATCTTGGGTCCCTGGTAATCCTTGGGCAGGGGGAGCCGGTCGAGCCGCTCGGCGATGTACTCCATCACGTCCCGGGTCTTCTTTTGGAGGACTTCCGCCTGGCTGGTATCGAGGCCCTTGCGCTTCAGGAGCTCGACGTATTCCTTCTTGAAGGCCGCGCCGCAGGTCGCGCAGTCGATCAGGACCGCGTCGACCTCGGCCCGGGAGAGGGTCTCGATGTTCTTGAGGACATTGGGCAGCATCAGGTCCCCGTCGCCTGCCAGGATCGCGGCGATCCCGCAGCAGTCCTCGGAACGGGGGATCTCGATCGCCACCCTGAGGGCCCCCAGGATGCGGACGACCGCCTCGCCGACCGCCTCGCCGATGTAGTTGGTGAAGCACCCCGTGAAGTAGAAGACCCGGCCCTCGGACTTCCCCTCAGGGAGGATCTCGCCGTTGAAGCGGTCCCGGAAGGGCCGGGAATTGACCATCGGGAGCTTTCCGGCCGGGATGTTCCCGATCCGCATCCCCTTGGCCAACTTCTCCACAAGCCAGTTCCGGCCGAGCTTCGCGAAAATGATCGAGGAGTGGAGCAGCTTGTCGTGGGTCAGCAGGTTAAAGACGATGCGTTTCTTCCAGTCCAGGCCGTAGGTCCTGACCAGCTCTTCCCTCAGGTCATTGAAGACCTGGTCGTGCCGGACTCCGCTCGGACAGTTCACCACGCAGGTCTCGCACAGGAGGCAGGTCAGGATGATCTCCTTGAAGCGCCTCGAGAGAGAGGCCTTCCCCTCCAGGAGGTATTTGACCATCTGGATCCTGCCCCGGGGGCTGGCGGCCTCCACCAAGATCTGTTGGTAGACGGGGCAGGCTGACATGCACAGGCCGCATTTATTGCAGCGGTCGACGATCTTCTTGGCTTCCTGCAGATTCTTATTGCTCCGTGGCTCCATCAATCACTCCAGATTCGCTCAGGCGACAAGGACGACCTTGTCCGGGTTCATGATATTGAGAGGATCGAAAGCCTTTTTGATGCTCTTCGAGATCTCCACGGCGGTCTGGCCGATCTCCAGGGGCATGATCTCCCTCTTGGCGATCCCGATCCCGTGCTCGCCGGTGATCGTCCCCCCGAGCTCCACGGCCTTGATCGAGATCTCGTCGATCGCCTTCATGACCTTCTCCATCTCCTCCTTGTTGTTGCTGTCCGTGAGGATCTGGGGGTGGAGATTGCCGTCCCCGGCGTGGGCGACCACAGGGATGAGGAGATGATACTTCTGGGCGATCTTGGCCACCTCCTGGAACATGTGGATCAGGTTGGCCACGGGGACCGTGCAGTCCTCGGCGATGGCGGTGGGGCGGAGCCGCGCCTCCGCCCCGTAGGCGGAGCGCCGGGCCTTCCATATCTCGTCGATCTCGGCCACGCTCCGGGCGACCTTGATCTCGTGGGCCCCCATCTGGCGACAGAGCTCGGTGAGGCGCTCGGCCTGCGGGACAACAGCCGCCTCCGGGCCGTCCACCTCGATCAGGAGCAGGGCCTCGGCGTCGCGCGGCAGGCCCATTTGCATGTAGTCCTCGATGATGTTGATGAAGGTCTTGTCCAGGACCTCGAGGGCCACCGGGAGGATGCCGAGTTCGAAGATCCGCGAGATGGTCTTGCCGGTGCCGGCCAGATCGCGGTAAGCGGCCTGGAGCGTCCTTTTCGTCTCCGGCAGGGGGATCAGCTTGAAGGTGACCTCGGTGATGAGCCCCAGGGTCCCCTCGGAGCCGCAGAAGAGCTGCGTCAGGTTGTAGCCCGTCACGTTCTTGAGGGTCTTCCCGCCGGTCCGGAGGATCTCCCCGGAGGCAAGAACCACCTCGAGCCCCAGGAGGTAGTCCTTGGTGACGCCGTACTTGACCGCCCGGGGCCCGCCCGCGTTCTCGGCCACGTTGCCGCCGATCGTGGTCACCGCCATGGACCCCGGATCGGGCGGGTAGTAGAGGCCGACCTTGGCCAACTCCTTCTGGAACTCCATGTTGATCACGCCGGGCTGGACCACGGCGATGCGGTTCTCCTTGTCGATCTGGAGGATCCGGTTCATCCTGGTGAAGGCCAGAACGATCCCCCGCCGGGTGGGAATGGACCCGCCGGTCAGGTTGGTCCCGGCGCCCCTGGGCGTGACGGGGATCCGCTCCCGCGAGGCCACCTTCATGATCCTGGAGACCTGATCCGTGCTGAGCGGCAGGAGCGCCGCGTCGGGGAGGCCCGGCACCATGAAGGCATCGTAGGAATAGAGGAGGAGGTCTTCGGGACTGTCGAAATAGCCCCCTTCCCCCACGATGGCCTTGAGTTCGTCTTTGATGGCTTGGCTGAGCATCGGACCTCCTTCGGCGAATAAACAGAGGATTCGTTTTCCGTAAATAGCGGGGCTGTCCGCTGAACGGATCCGTTCAGCGGACAGCCCCTCCTTCATACTATTCAGGATGCTGGAATCCGGGCCCCCCCGCAGGGGTTACCGGCCGGCCTGGACATCCTCCACGATCCTCTTGAATTCCGCAGGCGTCAGGTTCCGTTTGAGATCGTGGGAGACCTTCTTGACCCGGGCGACCACTTCGAGGCGCTTCTCCTCGGCGATGGAGAGGCCGTGCCTCTCTGCCCAGATCAGGAGATTGTCGATGCCGCTCTTCTTGCCCATGACGATCTGAGGCGTTTCATGGCCGACGAAGGAAGGCCGAACCGGGAAAACCGTGGTCGGATTCTCCTGGTAGGCGTTCCGGAACCAGTTTGTCACTATCCCCGATTCGATGCTGTAGGCCTTCTCGCCCACAAAGGGGCGGTTCGGGGGGACCTGGATCCCGGACAGACCGGCCACGAGGCTGGACAGCTCGTTGAGCTTCGAGAAATTCAGGCCCGTGTTGATCCCATAAAGCGTCAGGAGGGCCAGGGCCGTCTCCTCCAGGGGGGCATTGCCGCAACGTTCGCCGATGCCGCCCACTGTCGAATGGATCACCTCGGCCCCTTCGAGGACCGCCATGATCGTGTTGGCGACGCCAAGGGCAAAATCGGAATGAAAGTGAATCTCCACCGGGGTCCTGACCCGCTCCCTCACCTTGCGGGTGAAGTACCGGGCCCCGTGGGGGGACAGGACGCCGAAGGTGTCGACCAGGGTGAAGGCGTCCATGTGTCCCTCGTTGGCAACCTTCTCCACGAGGTTGAGCAGGAAGTCCATCTCCGCCCGCGTCCCGTCGATCGTGAAGAAGACCGTGTAGAGGTGGTTCTCCTTGGCACAAGCCGTAGCCTTGATCGACAGATCGATCGCCTTCTCCATGGGCCATTTGTAGGCCTGCTCCACCAATTCCATGCTGGCGGGGATCTCGATGACGATCCCGTCGGCGCCGCAGTCCGCAGCCCGCTTCACGTCGTCCACCATGCAGCGGCTGAAGCAGAAGATCTCGGGGCCGAGCTTGCGCTTGACGATCTCCTTGATCGCGGCCTCGTCCATGGGAGAGACGGCCGGCATACCCGCCTCGATGCGGTGAACGCCCGCTTCGGCCAGTTTCTCGGCAATCCGGATCTTATCGTCCTTGGTGAAGATGATCCCTGCCTGCTGCTCTCCATCCCGCAGGGTGACGTCGTGGATCTTGACCTTCTTCGGCGGTTTGAAGTCCTTCGTGATCTCATCCACGTAGTTCCACGGACTCACGAACCAGTCGTCGGTTTTCCACGGCGTGCCGGCTGCATCGGTTTTCTGGGCCATACTGAGCTCCTCTCAGATCGATTTATGAATTCTATCATCCGTTCGGAGCGGGGAAGGGCCGGAGGGTGGATCAACGGATAACCCTTATGCGCTCATCAGACCACTTAACATGGAAAGCTTTAAGGAAGCAGGGATCTTTTGTCAATCATTATTTACCGGCAAACCGCCGTCCGGTCACGGAAATTCGTTCCTCTCAATGCTCCCTTTCCTTTCGGGAAGGGAAACCATGGCCCGTAAAGGACCCGATCGTCGATCCGGATTCGCATCGCCAGAGGGGCGCAGGAAACATCCGCCGGGTTCCCGGCGGATGGAGAAGTGAAGGTAAGGACTGGGAAACAAAAACGAGGAGAACTATTGACAAGATTATATTGCAGTTTATATTACGTCCTGCGGAGGAAGCGTTTTATCATCGTTTTTTATCCATAATAAGCTGGAGATGAGGGGGGAAGAATATTATGAAAGCAGAAAACAGGGGCAGAAAGACCTTTGTCATGTTCCTTCTGGCCTTCTTGATCGGGTTTTTCGTTGTATCGGTGGTGGAGGTCCTGCGCTCCTCCTTTGTGCCGGCCGGACCCGGTCCCGATGTCCAGGTGGCCTCGGCCGTCTCGCCGGCCGACGTCTCCAAGACACCCCTATCCTTCGCCGACCTGGCGGAAAAGCTCAAACCCGCCGTGGTCAACATCAGTACGACCAAGACGATCCGCAGTGGCGGCGTGCGCTCCCCTTTCGGACAGGGAAGCCCCTTTGAGCGCTATTTCGGCGGGGACGACTTCTTCGATCGCTTCTTCGGGGACATCCCGCAGCGAGAATTCAAACAACGGAGTCTCGGTTCCGGGTTCATCATCAGCCATGACGGCTACATTTTCACCAACAACCACGTGGTGGAGCAGGCAGACAAGATCATCGTGAAGCTCTCCGACGGGAAGGAATTCGAAGCCAAGGTCATCGGAAGGGACGCCAAGACGGACCTCGCCCTGATCAAGATCAAGACCAACGACAGTCTTCCCGTCGCGGAAACGGGGGACTCGGAGAAGCTCCGGGTCGGAGATTGGGTCATGGCCATCGGCAATCCCTTCGGCCTGGAACAGACGGTCACCGTCGGGATCGTCAGCGCCAAGGGACGCGTCATCGGGGCCGGTCCCTATGACAACTTCATCCAGACCGACGCCTCGATCAACCCCGGAAACAGCGGCGGTCCCCTCTTCAGCATGGACGGCAAGGTGATCGGCATCAACACGGCGATCGTCGCCCAGGGCCAGGGGATCGGGTTTGCCATCCCGATCAATATGGCCAAATCGATCCTCCCCGACCTGAAGGCGAAGGGGAAGGTGACCCGCGGCTGGCTCGGCGTCTCGGTCCAGGACATCACCGAGGAGATCGCCAAGAACATGAAGCTCAGGGACCGCAACGGCGCCCTCGTGGCCGACGTGTTCAAGGGGGATCCAGCCGACAAGGCAGGGCTCAAGTCCGGCGACATCGTCACGGAAGTCAACGGCAAGAAAATCAAGACGACCCATGAACTCCTCATGATGATCGCGGGATTCCGCGTCGGGGAAACGATCAAGATCAAGATCCTCCGCGACGGTCAGGAAAAGGAACTCAGCATCACCGTGGCCGAGCGAAAGGAGCAGGCTGAAATCGCCGCCACACAGGATGGAGGCGAAGCCTTCGGGATGACGGTACAGGAAATCACCCCGGAGATCGCCAAGCATCTGGGACTGACCCAGAAGAAGGGGATCATCGTCGTGGACGTTCAGGACGGGAGCGTGGCTGACGAAGCCGGGATCCAGCCCCAGGACATCATCCTGCAGGTCAACAAGGTGTCCGTGACGACCCTGAAAGAATACATCCGGGAGATCCGAAAGAGCGGCGACAAGAACGGCATTCTCCTGAGGATCAAACGCGGGAAGTCCGCCTTCTTCGTGACCCTGCCGACCCGATAAGGACCCGGCCGTGGCGGCGAAGGGCCGGAGGAGCCTCCGGGAAAAGCTGCTGAGGATATACAGAGTCCTGAACGATCATTTCGGTGACCTTCACTGGTGGCCGGCCGAGGGACCCTTCGAAGTCATGATCGGGGCGGTTCTGACCCAGAACACGGCCTGGACGAACGTGGAAAAGGCGATCGAGGGGCTCAGGGAGAGAGGGCTTCTCTCTCCCGAGGCCCTCGAGAGGATCGACGAAACAGCCCTGGCCGCCATCATCAGACCCTCGGGCTATTTTCGCATCAAGGCCAAACGCATCAAGGCCCTCCTCCGGTTTTTCCGCAACGGCTATTCAGCCCGGATCGAAGCCATGGCCGCAGAGCCTGTGGAATCGTTGCGGGAAAAACTCCTGGCCGTCTCAGGCATCGGACCGGAAACGGCCGACAGCATCCTCCTGTACGCCTGCGGGAAACCGGTCTTCGTCAGCGACGCCTATACCCACCGGATCCTCCATCGTCACCGCCTGATCCGCCGCGATGCCGACGTCCACCAGATCAGGGCCCTCTTCATGGAGAACCTTCCCCAAGATGCGCCCCTCTTCAACCAGTTCCATGCCCTTTTTGTTGCCACCGGAAAGACCTTCTGCAGGAAGGTGCCGAAATGCGGCGAGTGCCCCCTGAAAGCCCTGCCCCACAGGACAGAATCGCAGTGAGGCGTCCATGAAGACTGTCGGACCCTGGACCGACTATGCCGGCATCATCCACATGCACTCCGCCCATTCCTTCGACGGGCGCAGGACGATTCCCGAGATCCTCGCCGCAGCCGGCGCCTGCGGGGTTGATTTTCTGATGCTCACGGACCATGCCTCAGGCCAGGGCAGAGGGCTACGAGGGTTGGCAAGGCAGAACGCTCCTAGTGGTCGGAGAAGAGATCAGCCCCCGATTCAACCACTATCTCGTCTTCGGCCTGTCCGATCCAGTCTCGACATCACCGGGCCTGGAAGCGATGTCACCCCAGACCTGCATCGACCGGGTGGCGGACGGCGGGGGTATCGGCTTCATCGCCCATCCGGACCATGGGGGGACCGAGCTGTTCCACGTGAAACATTACCCCTGGACCGACTGGTCGGTCGCCGGCTACACTGGCCTGGGCATTTGGGACTTCATGACGGACCGGCAGAAAGGCCTGACCGGTTACCTCCGCGCCCTGATCCTCTACGCCTTTCCCTCCTCCTTTCTTCAGGGTCCTTCCCCGACCACACTGGCCCGATGGGACCGCATGAACCGCGAGCGCCGCGTTGTGGGGATCGGCGAGATGGACAACCACGACACGCCTTATCGTATCCTCGGCCTCGATCTTCCCGTCTTTCCCTTCCGGAGGGTCTTCGGTCTGATCCGGACCCACGTCCTGACCGCAGCCCCCTTCACCGGACAGGGACCTGCGGCCATCGCCTCCATCCTGCAAGCCCTCGGGGACGGCCACGCCTATGTCTCCCTCGACAGCGATCAGGACGCCGGGGATTCTCCATGATCCTGACAGAGGAAACGAGGACAGCCACCATGGGGGACGAATTCCACCTTTCCGATACGGCAGAGATTGCCGTCTCTTTCCCGGCTACCGCCCGAATCCGGATCATCCGCAACGGGATTCTCCTGCGACAGACCTCGGGGACGACGTTCTCCGAGACGATCCGCGAACCTGGAACCTACAGGATAGAAGCCGATCTCAAGGTATTGGGCCGCTATCGGACCTGAATCTTTTCCAATCCGATCTATGTCTTCCGGGCGTTGAACCGTCTGTCATGAGCCACGATACGGATCAATTTCGTGCCAGACCGGAACGTGCTATTTAAGCACGCTGTGTGTTTTAAGCACGTTTCCGTACAGATGAACCTCCTGAAGGATTTCCCGACTTCTTTTTTCCATGGATGTGCGTTCCATGCACCCTTTCACAGCGCCGTCTCCACGCAAACACCTTCTCCGATCGATGCCTTGCTTCCAGAGGACCATTCCCCGACAGCCGCGCAACCGTTTAAGCCTTCAATGATTTTACTCTTTTCTGTTGGATGGCGCCGCTGGACGGAAGCCAGGCCGTCCTATTGGCACCATTATTGCTGGGTTTCATAGAATGAGCTTGACACCCCTGTCTGGGATACGATATAAAGGCGCGAGGCGTTAGCTACTTGGAAATCAAAGTAAAAATCAGTACCTTTAAGATGCCCTAGGAAGGAGAAAGAAGATGGCGGATATTATGAAGGACGGACCTGTCAATCCCGTAAAGATCCAGGACAACACTTTCCGCGACGGTCATCAGTCCATCTACGCGACCCGCATGCGTACCGAGGACATGCTTCCCATCGCCGAGCAGATGGACGAAATGGGTTTCTGGGCGATGGAGGTATGGGGTGGAGCAACCTTCGACACGATGCACCGATTCCTCGGTGAGGACCCCTGGGAAAGGCCGAAAGTCCTTAAAAAGTATATCAAAAAGACTCCTTTTACGATGCTCCTGAGGGGCCAGAACCTGGTCGGTTACCGGAACTACGCCGATGATGTGGTCCGGGCCTTCGTGGACAAGTCCTGCGAAGTGGGAATCGACATCTTCCGGGTTTTCGACGCCCTGAACGACATCCGGAACTTCGAGACTTGCGTGGAGCGGATCAAGGCCAACAAGAAACACTTCGAGGGCGTGATCTGCTACTCCCTGACAGAGCCCCGGATGGGCGGCGATGTCTTCAACTTGGACTACTACACCAAGATGGCCAAGTCGCTCGAAGCGATGGGCGCCGACAGCATCTGCATCAAGGACATGGCCGGGATCGTGTCACCCTACGACATCTACACCCTGGTCACCGAACTCAAGAAGATCACCAAGGTCCCGCTGCATCTCCACACCCACTACACCAGCGGCATGGCGTCGATGAGCTACATCAAGGCCATCGAGGCCGGGATCGACATCGTGGACACCTGCCTGGCCCCCTATGCCCTGAGGACCTCGATGCCCGCCATCGAGCCGCTCGTCGTCACCCTGCAGGGGACCAAGCGTGATACCGGCCTCAACGTACGCAAGCTCATCGCACTTGGGGAGCACCTCGAGAAGATCGCCCCCAAGTACCAGAAGCACCTGGCCACGAACCGACTCTCCCTGATCGACGCGGGCGTTTTGGCCCACCAGATCCCTGGCGGGATGATCTCCAACCTGGTCAGCCAGCTTAAAGAGATGAACGCCCTGGATCGTCTGAACGAGGTGTACGCCGAGATCCCGAGGACGAGGAAGGATGCGGGCACGCCGCCCCTGGTCACCCCGACCTCCCAGATCGTCGGCGTGCAGGCCGTCATGAACGTGGTCGCCGGTCGCTACAAGATGGTGAACAACCAGTTCGCAGACCTGGTCTACGGCCTCTATGGAAAGACCCCCACCCCGATCGATCCGGAGATCGCCAAGGTGGTCCTGAAGCGACACAAGAGAGGCCAGACCCCTGTGACCGGCCGTCCCGCCGATTATCTGGAGCCGGAGTTGGAAGCGAACAAGCAGAAGATCGGCACCCTGGCCAAGACCGAGGAAGATCTACTGGTCTACAGCCTTTATCCGGCCACGGGCGAACAGTTCCTCAAGTGGAAATACGGTATCGAGCCCATACCCGAGAGCGTGAAGCCGCCGGCCGCACCTGAGGCCAAGGCGAAGTAAGTTCCAAAAACATCGAGGCTTCTGCCTCACAATCCTCCAACGAACTTGGGCGTACTTTTCAAAGGTACGCCCAAGTCTTTGAAGGCCTTGCCTTCAGCCGCCAAACCCGGATTTGAGGGTATGATCAAGGGACTTTCCAGATTCGCCTTGAAACACGGCCTGATCCCCACCGCTTACGCCGTTCTGCGCATCTATTTCAGTACGATCCGCATTCAGGCCTTCGGCGAGGAAAGAGTCCGGGGGTATCTGGATGGGGGCGGCAAACTGATCGCGGCCATCTGGCACCAGCGGATCCTCACCGTATTGGGATACGCCCACAGATTCGGCCGCTACACCCCCTCGGTCATGATCAGCCAGAGCCGCGACGGCGATCTGGCCGCTGACCTCTATCGCCGCCTCAACTTCCGACCGGTCCGCGGTTCCTCCTCCCGGGGCGGCCGAAGGGCCCTGGCCGCGCTGGTCGAAGATCTGGCCGAACATCCCTTTGCCGTCCACGTCGTGGACGGCCCCCAGGGCCCCCGGGGTATCATCAAAGGAGGGCTCATCAGCATGGCCCAGCTCTCCGGCGTCCCGATCATGCCCTTCGCCATCTCCGTCAACCGGGCCTGGGTCCTCAAGAGCTGGGACCGGTTCCTGATCCCGAAGCCCTTCAGCAAGATCCTCGTGCACTGGGGAACGTCGATCCCGGTCCCTGCGGCGCTGGAAGGTGACGCTTTCGAGGCGGTCCGGCAGGACGTCGAAAAGACGATGCGGGAGCTTCAGGACGAAACCGACCGGCAGTGCGGCTGGCGGGAGTCCCTTTTCTGAGATCGGCCCTTGCTGAACCCTTTTTGGACCGGCAGCGGCCGTTGACAAAGCCCCCAACCCCTGCTTCGGGACCGCCAAGATTCTACGGCATGCCTTCACCGCCGGGGAGCCGGGCTTTGCGCTACGCCAGCATCCCGCCGTCCACGGTCAGGCAGATCCCCGTCGTGTACGAGGCGGCCTCCGAAACCAGATAGAGGACGGCGCCGGCCATCTCCTGGGGCTTGGCGAACCGCCCCATGGGGATCGTGGGAAGGACCATCTTCATGATTTCCGGATTCTTGGTCAGGACCGCGGTGAACTTGGTATCCGTGAGGCCCGGCAGGAGGGCGTTCACCCGGATATGGTAGGGGGCCAGCTCCTTTGCGAAGGACTTGGTCATGGCGATGATCCCTGCCTTGGTGATCGAATAGATCCCCTGGAACGGGGCGGGCCGGATGCCGTTGACCGAGGCCACGTTCACGATCGCCCCGCCCCCCCCTTTCTGCATGAGCCTCGCCGCGTGCTGGCTCATGAAGAAGTAGCCCTTCAGGTTCACATCGAAGGTCTTGTCCCAGGCCTTTTCGTCGGCGCTCAGGACATCCCCGAAGAAGGGGTTTGTTCCGGCGTTGTTCACGAGGATGTCGAGGCGGTGGCCCCGCTTCCGGATCTCCTCAAAGAGGGCATCGATTTGCGCCACATCGCCGGCATGGCAGACCAAGGACTCCGCCTCGCCTCCCGCCCGGCGGATCTCCTCCTCCACGCACCGGAGCCCTTCGATCTTGCGGCTGGTCAGGATCATCCTTGCGCCACGGCTGGCCAGCATCCGAGCAATCGCCTCGCCGATCCCCCGGCTCGCCCCGGTGACCAGGGCGGTCTTCCCTTCTAGGCTGAAACAGTCCATACCCTCCTCCTTACTTGATATGTCCAAACTGATTCCTGATGCATTCCAGATGGAGGAATTTTCGGCACGGTCGCTGGACCTCATTCCCGATGCGCCTTTTGAGAAACATCTCCATCCGGGGTCGCCGCATCCCCAAGATTGTTTCACGTGAAACAATCGGTCTCACGACTCGCGTGGCCTGGAGCCAAAGACGCTCAGAGGGCCGAGCGGCCGATCGCCTGCCTGGCCCTCTCTTCGAGGACCTGGACGGCAACGATCATCAGATTGAAGCGCTCGTCCTTGGTCTGTCCGTGATAGAACCGCCAGTAGATCTGCTGGGCGATCACGGCCAGGCGGAATAGGCCGAAGCAGTAGTAGAAATCCACGTTCTCGACAGCTATCCTCATCCGTTCCGCATATCGGCGGATCAGTTCGCTGCGCGTGAACATCCCTTCGAGGTGCGTCGGGACCATCCGGATCGCCTGCATGGGGGGCGGATCCGCCCGGTTGACCCAGTAGGCGAGCGCCCCGCCCAGATCCATTAGCGGATCTCCAATCGTCGCCATCTCCCAGTCCAGGACGCCGACGATCCGTAAGGGGTCTTGCGGGTCGAGGACCACGTTGTCGAAGCGGTAATCGTTGTGGATCACCGAAACGAACGGGCTCTCGGGGGGCATCTTTTCACGGAGCCATGCCATGACCGCCTCGCAGTCCGGGGCGTCCGGAGTCCTGGCGGCCCGGTAGCGCTCGGACCAACCCTCCACTTGCCTCTTCACGTATCCCTCCGGTCTGCCGAAGTCCCCGAGTCCGATCTTCCTGTAATCCACGCGATGGAGCTCGACGAAGACGTCGATCAGCCGCTCGCAGAGTCGCCCCGCCTCCGCGGGCGTGAAGCTGAGGCCCTTGGGGAGGTCCTTTCTCAGGATGATCCCCCGGACCGGCTCCATCACGTAGAAAGGGGAGCCGATGATCGTCTCGTCATCCGTATAGGCCAGAGGTTCCGGGCAGTAGGGGAAGGCCGGCCGGATGGCCTGGAGGATCCGATACTCCCTCCCCATATCGTGGGCCGTCTTGGCCTTCCGTCCAAGCGGAGGGCGCCTGAAAACCAGTTCCCGTCCGCCCACCCGGACCAGATAGGTCAGGTTCGAATGGCCGCCCGGGAACTGCCGGACCGTCAGGTCGCCGGCAAGGCCGGGAATCCGCTCCTTGAGGAAGGCTTCCACCTTCCCGGTATCGAACTGTTCGCCTTCGCGGACCGGCCGGGTCAAATCCGTAAGATCCATTGTTCCCTCCTTCTATTCTTCCGCTTCCCTCCGGAGAAACATCCCAGTCAGGTCGATGACAAAGCGGGCGTACTCGTCCACCGAGACGCCGCGCTGGTGATATTTCCAAGGTTTGAGGTACCAGTCCTGGAGCATCGCTTTCAAGACCGCGGCCGTCATATGGGGATCGACCGGGCGGAAGTCGCCTGCTTCAAGTCCCTGGATGAGGATGTCGCTGAGGAGCTTTTCGGTCATGAGCTCCATTTCGATGGCCCGTTTCTGCGCCTCCCTGCCAAGGTGCTTGGCCTCCATGTAGGCGAAGTAGAACCATGGTCGCATGGCCTCGCTCAGGTACAGGTGGGTCTCGATCGCCCGGATCAGCTTTTCCCGGGGGCCGGCAGCCCCCTCGATCTCGGCCGTGAGGACCTTCATCAGGATCCGCCTCCCGTGGTGCTGGATCATGTCGAGGAGCGCCTCCTTGCTGGCGATATAGCTGTAGAGGGCCCCCATGGAAAGTCCTGCCTCCCGGGCCAGATCGCGGACGCTCATCGCCTGGAACCCCGTTCGGCTGCTGATTGCCAGGGTCGCGTCGAAGATCTTCACGAGGTTCCTGACGGCCTTCTCGTCCTTCTTCACGGGAATCCGTTGCCGGTTCTCGGCCAGGAAATCCCTGCAGATCTCCTCCCTGGAAAGGGGAACACGGTCCCGGAACTGCTGAAAGGTCGCCATCTCCGCCCTCCCGGCTTACCAGACCGTCCGTCCGGCGTATTCCTTGAGGATCCGCCGGGCCACGGCCACCTTGTGGACCTCGTCGGCGCCGTCGTAGATCCTGGCCGCCCGTTCATGGCGGTAAAAGAAGGCGAGGATCGTATCGTCCGTCATCCCGAGGCCCCCGTGGACCTGGAGGGCCCGATCGACGACCCTCTGGAGGACGTCCGCCACGTAGAACTTGATCAGCGAGATCTCCTCCCGGGCCTCCTTGGCCCCCAGGGTTTCGATCTTCCAGGCCGCGTGGAGCGTCATGAGCCTGGCCGCCTGGATCTCGGCCGCGGACTCGGCGATCCAGGCCTGGATGATCTGACGGGTCGCGAGGGTCTTCCCGTCCGGGGCGATGACCCGCTCCTGGGCCCTTTTGCACATCAGATCGAAGGCCCGGCTGCAGATCCCAAGCCACCGCATGCAATGGTGGATCCGGCCCGGACCGAGCCTCTCCTGGGCGATCACGAACCCCCACCCCTCCGGCCCAAGAAGGTTCACGACCGGGACCCGGCAGGACTGGTAGAGGATCTCTCCGTGGCTGAAGTAGCCGCTTCCGGCGTGGCCCATGACGGAGATGTTCCGGACCAGGTTGAAGCCGGAAGTCTCCGTGGGGACGATGATCATGCTCGCCCGCAGGTGGGGCGGCGCTTCGGGGTTGGTCACGGCCATGACAATGGCGAAGGCCGCGCCGTCGGCAGCCGTGGAGTACCACTTCTGGCCGTTGATCACGTACTGGTCCCCCTCGCGAACGGCGGTCGTGTCCATCATCACCGGGTTCGAACCGGGGAGATCCACCTCCGTCATGGAGAAGCAGCTCCGGATCCTGCCTGCGACCAGGGGCGCGAGCCACCGCTCCTTCTGGACTTCGGTGCCGTACCTGTGGAGGATCTCGACGTTCCCCGCGTCCGGGGCCTGGCAGCCGAAGACGTAGTGGCCGATCGGCGTCCGGCCGAGGGCCTCCGAAACGAGGGCGTGCTCCATCAGATTGAGCCCCATCCCGCCGTACTCTTTCGGGTGGTTCGGCGCCCAGAGCTCCATCTGCCGGACGATCGCCCGCTTCTCCTCCAGGACCGGGAGCATCTCCCCAAAATCCCGTTCGAGGAATTCCGGCTCCAGGGGGATGAGCTCCTTGTCCACGAACTCCCGCATCATCCCGATGATGGCCTGCATCTTGTCCGACAGGGTGAAATCCATGGGGACCTCCTTTGTTTCTTTCGTCCAGCGGGGATTTTGGCCCCGGAGAAAGACTGTGGTTGGTTTAGCGGTACGTTACCAGGGCCGGTTCCTTCCTGAGGGCGAGATGATCGATGGCGTTGAAGCCTGCCAGGGTCAGTCGCTCGCCGTTGTAGAGAAACCGCGTCACCGAGCCGTTGGCGATCTGCCAGGCCGTCCGGAGGGTGTTCTCGTCCGAGAGTCCCAGGCAGAGTTGCAGGGTCGCGGAGATTGGCCCCCCCGAGGTGAAGAGGAGAATCGACCGGCCTCGGCCGTTCTGGGCGATGATCTTCTTGAGACCCTCCGCGACCCGGCCCCGGAAGCTCTCCCAAGTGGCAATCCCCGGCTTGGCAAAGGCCCCTCTGACCCAATCCAGGACGATCTTCTCGAAGAGCCGCTGGAAGGCCTTCCGGTCCCGGGTCAGCTCCTTGAAGTCCACGGCCCGCGACGAATTCGCCTCCGCCCGATCTGCAAGATAAGCTTGGACGATCTCCCGAGAGCTGTACTCGTTGAAGGCCGTTTCGATCCGGATCGGGGGCAGGAGCACATCCCTTTGCCGGTAGAGGTCGATCATGGCCTGGGCGGTATCCTTATGTCTCTGCATGTCCCCTGAATAGAGGGCATCGGGCTTCATGCCGGTCTCCAGGAAATGGGCTGCCAAAATCCGGGACTGCTCTTGGCCTATCGGCGAGAGCCGATCGTAGTTCTCCTCTCCGAAAGAGGCCTGGCCGTGCCGGACCATATAAAGGGTTCCCATCGCTCTCCGCCTCTCACCATCCCCGACCATAGGCAGGTTGGGAGACCCATGGAGGGGCCACATGGGGTCTGTGACTTCGATTCATTCTACAGGGGCGGGAATGGCGAGTCAAGAAAATAGAGCGAGCGCTCGTTTTATCCCTTTTTCTCTTTTCTCTTGCCCTTGCCTTTGTTTGGCCTTATAAGTGTCTGGCTTCGAGACCTTTGGGACAGCCGTTCCAATCCCGTCAAAGGTCACGGTTTCAAGTTATCTCCGCCAGGCATCCATACTTTCAGAAGGGATCACGGCAGAAAGCCATGGCCAGGCACCCCGCTCCGCAGGAACTTTACGATCCGCCGACCGTCCCGGGGATGTTCATCCACCAGGCCGCGCATTTCGGCGGCCATGT
>CAYOGU010000013.1:0-23158 GCA_964403345.1 uncultured Syntrophus sp.
CACGCCGACGAACTTGATCGGCTTGCCGATGACGGCCTTGAGCGAGAGGGCCGCCCCGCCCCGCGCGTCCCCGTCCATCTTGGTCATGATCACGCCGTCGATTCCCAGGAGCTCATCGAATCGGCCAGCCACATTGACAGCATCCTGTCCCGTCATGGCATCGGCCACGAACAGAATCTCGGAGGGATGGATCAGCTGCTTGATCCTCTTGAGTTCGTCCATCATCGCCGCATCGATGGCCAGCCGGCCGGCGGTATCGACGATGATCACCTCGTAGCCGCCGCTCCGGGCCGCATCCACGGCCCTCACACAGATCTCAACGGGATCCTGCAAACCCGATCCATCAAAAACCCCGGCCCCGATCTGGGCACCCAGTACGCCCAACTGCTCCCTGGCGGCAGGCCGGTACACGTCCGCAGAGACCAGATAGACCCTCTTGCCCTCATTCGCCACAAACCGCGCGAGTTTGACCGCCGTGGTCGTCTTGCCGCAACCTTGAAGACCGGCCAGCATGATCGGCGCAGGGATCCGGCTGCCGAATCTCAGTCGGCTGCTCGTGACTCCCATCAGTTCGACCAGGCGGTCATGGACGATCTTGACGACCTGCTGCCCCGGGGTGATGCTGTCGAGGACCTCCTGTCCCACGGCCCGTGTACGGACATCCTCGACGAAATCACGGACGACCCGGAAGTTCACGTCGGCCTCAAGAAGGGCCATGCGGATCTCTTTTAGCGCCGACTGGATGTTCGTCTCGTCCAGACGGCCCCGCCCCTTGAGTTTCCGGAGGATGCCGTCCAGCTTATCGGTCAGATTCTCAAACATTCAACCCCCATTGCCGTTCCTCTCGGAGGGACGGATCACGCACTTGAGGCCGCGGACCTTCCCGGCCATCTGATCGGCCGCCTTCTGGGCCGCTTCGCGGCTTTCAAAACCTCCCACGACCACCCGAAACCACCGTCCCGAATCGGGGAATTCTTTCATCACCACCTGGGGCGAGAACCCAAGCGAGCCGAATTTCTGAGCCAATTGATCGGCCTGCCGCTTCTCCCGATAGGCGGCCACCTGGACCTCGAAACGCGCCTTCGACCGCGATTCGGCCTCTGCCTTCACCGGCTTCTCCGGCTTTGGCTCACCGGCGGCGGCTCCTGCAGCGGCGGAATCTCTTTGCTTGTTCAACTCATTGACGGGGGCGGAGGTTACCGCTGGTCCTCGCAACGTCCCGGAAACCGTCTGCGGAGGCTTGCTCCCCCCATCCGTCCCCGCCGCGCCCGGCTGTCGGTCGGCGGCTTCGGGAGGCCCTTCCTTCACGGCCCCGACTGCCTCCCCCTCTCTTCCGCCCCCCTGGAGGTCACCGCTGGCAGGACCTGGAACATCCTCTTTGCCTGCGGCATTTCCGCCTTTCATCGCCTTCTCCGGTTCCGGCATCGGCGGTTCGGCTTTCCCCACCGTCGGTGCGGAGAAGGCAAACCACCGGTCCACGACAATCCCCGTGATGCCTGAGGTGAAGCGCTCCGGATAGGCCTCCATCTGCTTGCCCACATAGACACCGAACAGGAAGAATCCGAAGAGCATCAGCGACATCCCGGCGACGAACAGGACAAGTCCCAGTTTCCCCAGCCTGAGTTCGAATACCCGTCTGTTTTTTACTGCCATGGTTCCAAACGCTGCCGTTACATCTTCTCCGGGGTGGAGACCCCCAGCATGGTGAGGGCATTCCTCAGGACGGTCCGCACGGACTTGACGAGGAACAACCTCGCCCCCGTCAGGGCGGAATCATCGGAGACGACCTTGTTCTTGTTGTAATAGCTGTGGAAGATCCCCGCCAGATCGTTCAGATAGAAGGTCAGGCGGTGGGGTTCCAGCGTCCGCGCCGCCCCCTCTACGACCTCGGGAAAACGGGTGATCGCCTTGATCAGATCGATCTCCTCCTTCTCCCGAAGCAGGCTCAGGTTCGCCTGGGCGTAAACCGGAACAGCCAGCCCCCGCTCGGCGGCCATCCGGATGATGCTGCAGATCCTGGCATGGGCGTACTGGACATAGTAAACGGGGTTCTCGTTGGACTGCCTCTTGGCCAGTTCCAGGTCGAAGTCGAGATGGCTGTCGGAACGCCGCATGAGGAAATTGTAGCGGGCCGCATCCTTTCCCACCTCGTCGACGACTTCCCGGAGCGTGACGAACTCGCCGGACCGCGTGGACATCGCCACGGGTTTACCGTCCCTCAGGAGGTTGACCAGTTGGACCAGGATGACCTTGAGCGCATCTTTGTCGTATCCCAGGGCCTGAACGGCCGCGGACATGCGGGGGATGTAACCGTGGTGATCAGCTCCCCAGATGTCAATGACCGTCTCGAACCCCCGCCGGAACTTGTCCCGGTGATAAGCGATGTCCGCGGCGAAGTAGGTCGGCGCGCCGTTCTGACGGACGACCACCCGGTCCTTCTCGTCGCCGAAGGCCGTGGTCCGAAACCAGAGGGTTTCTCCCTCGCGGTAGATGAAATCCTTCTCCTCGAGGGCCTTGAGGAGTTTCCCCACCCCGTCCTCCCGGTACAGTTCCCGTTCGCTGAAGTAGAGATCGAAGACGACGCCGAAGGCCCGGAGGTCCTCCTTGATCCCATCGAGGATGGCCTTCCCCGCATAATCGGTGAAAAGGGGAATGACATCCGCCGGATCCATGGTCAGATAGCGATCCCCGTCCCTGGCGAGCAACTCGGCGGCCAGGTCCCGGATGTAATCCCCCTGGTAGCAGCCCTCGGGAAATTCCACGGCCTTTCCCTGAAGCTCGGCGTAGCGCAGGAACACCGATTTGCCCAGATTGTTCATTTGGTTCCCCGCGTCGTTGATGTAGTACTCCCGGAAGACCTCATAGCCGGAGGCCGCCAGGATGTTCGCCATGACGTCGCCCACGACGGCCCCCCGCGCATGTCCGATGTGGAGTGGCCCCGTGGGATTGGCGCTGACGAATTCCACCTGGACGCGCCGGCCCTTTCCGGTATCCGCCGAACCGTAACGGTCACCCTCCCGTTCGACGTCTTCCAAAAGTGAGGACCAGCAGCCCTCGCGGATGAAGAAATTGATGAACCCCGGGCCGGCGATCTCCACCCGCTCCAGGATATTCCCGGCATCCCCGATCCTCCCGGAAAGGATCTTGGCAATCTCGCGGGGATTCTTTCCGGCCTGCGAGGCCAGGATCATGGCCACGTTGGAGGCGTAATCCCCGTGGCGGGGGTCTTTGGTCAACTCCATCTCGATGAGGGGCGGCACCGACACCTGCAGGAGGCCGTCCCCCACACTCGATTCGATCGCTCTTTTCAGAATGTTTACCAGTCGCTGCTTCATTCCGATCCTTCCCCTATACGAAAAAAGTTGGCCAGACGGCCAACCCGATAGCCTTCACGATCATCACCGACAAATCCACATAGGGACCGATCACGGCCGTCCCCTGAAAATCGGGAAGAGAAAGCCGTGCCTCAGCCCTGAGCCCGGCAGGGGCATGACTTGCGGAGGCCGACCGAAGGGTTTACTTTTCCCGAGACGCCTTTTCCACCGCGTCGATGTCCTGATCCTTGATGGAGAGGTCCCGGGAATAATCGGGACAGCGGACGCACCCCGAGGCGTCTGTGACGACGCTGAATCTCTTCTGGCAGTTCTGGCGCCAAGCGCAGATGGAACAGTACTTCTTCTGAGTCCCCATGGTCCAACCCCTCATTCGGATATGACCCGCCGCAGTTCGTGCGATACCCTATCTTGATCGCGATCCGAAGTCAAGAAAATTGATGCGTTACCACGAATCGGGAGGGGATGCCCGCCGGCGGGGGTTGGCTATTCCACCCGCTTGTCCTTCCAGAAGAGCATGTTGGTCCGGTTCGACAGACCGGGGGGATTGATGTTCACCCGCTGGGTCTGGGACGCGGTCCCTCCGCCGCCGCTGGTCGTGACGTAGAGGTCCGGCGTCAGACCGCCGGCCGGTTTCATGGAGATGACCGGCGCCGAGGCAATGCCGGTGCCGATGGACATGCTGCGCGGGCTGCCGGTCAGGGGAAGCGCCCCCGCACCGGTCTTGAAATTCAGGCCGTATAGCTTGGCCGTCCCGCCTGTGCCGCAGGGATCGTTTCCCTGGGGCGGCGTGTAGGTGGTGAAGTACACCAGGTTGCCGAACACTGTCGGATCGGCGAGCATCTTTTCACCCTGGCCCGCCAGGTTGATGTAGTAGCCGTACTTGGTGCCGTCGTCGTAATAACTCCCCTCGCTGGTGATGTTCTGGAGGTCAGAGATCGTCCGGGTGCTCGAACGGTCTGTGTCCTTGAGACCAATAAACTTCTCCTGGGCGCTGGGACTGGTCGGATCCGTCTTGTCGCCGGTCCCCCAGTAGACCCAGAGATTGCCCGAAGTATCCTTGGTCACGGCGGCGGCTGTGTAGATCGGCCGGTTGCCGGAGGAGCTGTTGGCCTCGAAGAGACGCCCACCGGTCCAACTGCCGGTTCCGCAGGAACTGCCGTCGGCATAGCGGCAGAATTTCATGCGCCACATGTTGCTCCCCAGATCGCCGATGTAGGCCGTGTCGATGAAGCCGTCGTTATCCGTATCCACGATCGCGGGTGGCGCCGGCATCGGGTTGTCCAGGTTGGTGTTGTCCGCCTTGGTATAGCTCCACAGGACCGTGCCGTCATAGAGATCGACCACGAAAAAGCCCTTGCCGCTGTCGGCCGCCCCGCTGGTGGAGACGCCCCCCCCGATGAAGCCGACCCACCGCTCGTTGCCCGAGAGCCAGACTCTTCCCACCATCATCTTGCTCCAGGGGGCCCCCATGTAAGGGGCCCGGGAAGAGGTGAATCCCAGGCGCCACTTGAAGGTGGGGGTCAAGCTGTTGTTCAGGTCCAGTCCGTAATAGCCGCAGTATTGGGTATAGGTGGAACTGTAGGCCGAATTGAAACCGGTTTCGCAGGAGGCCGAGGAGCTCCAGAGGGTCGTGCCCCCTCCCCGGCCTTCGCTGAAGATGGCGAGGGTGTGCCAGTCGGAGGCCGACTTGCTCGTCCCCGCCGAGGCAGTGGCCGGGATCCAGGCGTCCGCCACGGTCAGAGGGCCGTCCACGAAGTACTGGTGTGTCAGGGCCGTCGGCTCCGTGGTATGAGCGATCAGCTTGAGGCGGGACAGATGGTTCGGCGGGATGAAGCTCCAGGCCTCGGAGCCGTCGCTCGCCTTGAAGGCGTGGAGTTGCCCGTCGTTGGCGCCCACCAGGAGGATCCGCTGGGGGTTTGTCCCGGTGGAGGACCTCACGTGGTTCGTCCGGTGCGTGGCGAAGGCGTTGGGGGAAGAGCCGCTGTCCCGCAGGTCCTCGAAATAGGCCGAGGGCGTCGCCACGGTGACCGGGGTCGCCCGGAAGATGTCGCCCAGTTTCCAGTTGTCCGGGTTGTAGGCGCTCTCCCCCCGGATGTAGCCGATCACGGCGGTGCGTGCGGTTTCCGTCGCCACATCGAGGATCGTCGCGGTCAGATCCGTATTGGTTGTCTTGAACTCGGTCAGGGCCGTCTGACCCGCCTTGTAGATCAGGATGTTCCGGTCCGCCGCGGAGCGATCCCTCAGGAGAGATCCGGCGTCCCACAGGACGTCCCCGACGGTGCCGTCGCTGTTGATGGTGTACTTTTTGAAATGTCCCTGCCAGAAGGGGTCGCCGGTCACTGGCTGGAAGGATCCCTCGTAGATGTAGTTCTCGTCCTGGGTCCGCGAAGACTGGATTGACGACTGGGAGAAGGAGTAGGTGGCCACGCGGATAATGTTGATCGCGGTCTTCAGGGCCGTGGCCAGTTGGTCCGCGTCCGCGGCCAGGAAAGCGTAGCCGGAAAGGGCCGCATAGCCCGGATCGTTGGAAGCTGCCTTGAAATCGGCGACGCTGCTTCCCCCGCAGGTCCCACTCTCCGTGCCGGCGTCGTTCGTGCAGCTCGTCACCGAAGAGGGACTGTAGCCGGATGTACTGCCGGAATTGGCCGCGTTGGGGTTGTCCGTCCCGCCGTAGTAGGCCATCCAGTTGAGGGTATTTTCCAGATAATCGGGCATCCCCGAACCGAACCCGACGACGAAGACCTTGTAGCCCGCGTCGGCCAGGGCCTTGGCCTTGGCCACCGATTCCCGACGGCGCTTGTATTGATGGCTTTGACATTCCGAACCGTCGCCGCTGCAGGCGTACGTGTCCGCCCCGTCGCTGATCAGGATGACGAACTTCTGGCGGCAGGCTGCGGCGCTGTCGCCGTTCTTGTGGGCGTCGAGGTAGAGTTTGGCCTCGTTCAGGGCCGAGGCGAGCGGCGTCCCGCCGCTGGCCGACTCGCCGTTCACGCAGTTCGAGGCGCTGCTGCCGTCGTTGATCGTGCAGCCCGAGCTCTGGGCGCAGTAGGTCAGGCTATACTTCGTATCGATCGCCCGGATCAGCCTGTTGCAGCCGCTGGTGTAATCCCCCCCCGTATCGTTGCTGGAGCAGTTGTAGAACCGCATATAGCCGAACCGGACTCCGAGGCTGGTCTCGTCGGAGCCGTTGATCGTGTTGTCGTCGTTGTCGTCGAGGATGTCGAAGATCGCCCGCTTGGCGATGGCCAGACGGCTGCAGTTGACGTCGTGGCCGGTCCCGGAGGAGTTATAGAAGCTTCCCGAGCAGGAAGAATTCCCCCAGATGCTGCTCCCGCCGGCGGGGTTCCAGGTCATGCTGCCGGAGAGGTCCAAGAGGATCAGGGCGTCGGGAGCCGTCGAGGTCGTGAACAGGGCTTCCTCTCCGGCCGGCGGGGTGGTCGCTTCAGCGCTCCCCATCAGCGCAAGCCAGCAGAGGGATCCACAGAGAGCGAGCCGAAAGAGTCTTGCGATCATGGTGTTGCCTCCTATCTCGACATCGTGGTGATCTCGATCGGACCATAGCCCATTCCCACGTCGATCTGTACGGAACTTCCGTAATTCGTATTGGTTCCCGTCACGCTGCCCACGTAGCGCTTCTGGCCCCACTGCTGGCCGCCGCCGATCGAGAACCCGGCCAGGGGCAGCGCATCGGGTCCCGAACTGGGGCGTCCCACGGACGTGACCGTATAGCGGGAAGCCGGATCGGTCGCCGCGTCCACCTGCACATTGGCCACCTGGGAGGCCGTCGTGTTGTCCGGATCGAAATTCTGCATGAGGCGGTGGATACCCGTCTCGGCGGCGGACAGGGCCTTTTTCTCCCCGACGACGCGGGTGCTGATCTTGACATCGTCCGTCGACACGGAGAGGGCCAGGAATCCCAGCGCCAGGAGGATCATGGCGGCCATGATCGCCGCGACCAGGGCGAACCCCTTCCTCCCGTTGAACCGTCTGACTGGATGCCTATTGATTGATGACATGGTTCCTCGGAATGACGCTCGTGGAATAGATCATCCGGCGTCTCTGATTCGTATTCGGATCCACCTCTTCCGTCTCCACCCAGAGGACAAGGTCGATCCTGGCAATATTGGGGATGGCGGCCGGCAACTGGGCGGTCGTGATCTCCGTCCCCTGGGCGTTGAAGTAACGGAACACCGGAACCGCATCCGTGTTGATCACACGGACCGCACGCGGCTTCCCGCTGGCCGGATCGTCCCCCAGGAAGGGCAGGGCCGCTTCACAGTTCGTCGATCGGCTGATGTACTGTTTGGCGGAGTCATAGGTGTAGGTGATGATTTCGTTGGCATTGCCGGTTCCGCCGATGACGCCGTTCTCGTTGATGTCCGACTCCACCGTGATCGTCGAAACGCCGGCCGCCTGGATTCCCCGGTAGCCCTGGTTGCCCGACACGGTTCCGCAGTCCCCGGGAACCTTCCAGAGACCGGTGGCATAGCTGGGATTGAAGGAGGCCATCCCGATCTCGAGGGCCATCAGCTCCAAGGCGGCGCGGGCGTCCTGGTGGGCGACCACCTTCCTCTCCACGTTGACCGTGGAACGCTGCCCCATGGTCACCGCCCCGTAGATCGCCAGGATGATCACCAGTCCCACGAAGATGGAGATCAAGACCTCAGTCAGGGTGAAACCTCTTGGATTCTTCATAGGCATCCCAAACGGAACGGCTCCTGTCGGGTGACAATGATGCTCTCGGCGATCCCCGTATTGTTGAGGGGCGGCCAACTCACCCGGACGGTGACCCTCCAGACGTTCGTCGCGACGCTGGTGGTGGTCGTCGCCACGGTGAAGGTGATATCGCCCGCTTGGGAGGAACCCTGGCCGCTGCTGAAGATGGTCTGGGTGACCGGATCCGTGGAGACGGCGTTACAGGGGTTCATAATCGCCAGTTCGCGGGATGTCAGTTCGCGGTTCAGGACCATCGCTGCGCGCCCCAGATAATCGGTCTGAGCCGTCATCCTCCAGGCGGAAGGCTGCATCGACAGGAGGCCGAGCAACCCGACCGTGAGGAGCAGGACCGCGATCATCGACTCGACGAGGGTAATCCCCTTTCTATTGCAGGGAAAAGGTGACATGGGTCCTTCCCGTGATATTGGTCTCGACGATCGCCGTGGAGCCCCGACTGTTCTGCAGCGTCGCCGTCCCTGCCGTCAGCGTCCCGCGTTTCTGGAAGCTGACCACCGCCGCCCCTCCGAAGTTGATGGCCGAAATGACGATGCCGTTTCCGAAGGAGGAGACGGTCCGGGTCCAGAGGGTCACCCCGGTGTCCGTGCGGGACAGGGTGTATTGATTGCCCTCGACGCTGAAGGTGATGCGGTAGACATCCAGATTCTCCTCGACAGCCCTCTGCTTGGCCGCCGCCAGATCGGCCGCCACGGACCTGGCCGCCGTTTTCAGATCGGCGTTCGTCGCGTACCGGTTCAGCATGGGCACGGAAATGGCCGCCACAATGGAGAGCAGGGCCAGGACAATGAGCAGTTCGACCAGGGTGAACCCTCCCCGGCTTCCTGCCTGGATTCTGCGTGGCCCAGGACCCGCTGCGGCCATTTCGTCAACCCCTCTTTGCCGCATCATCTCTTTCCCTGCCGATCCATGATTTCCGTCTGCGATGAATCCTGCCAAACCCGGTCCCCGCGCCGATGGGCTCTCCTTCCTGGTTCCAACTCCATTTAATCAATGTTTTCAGGAGGAAAAACTCCCTATGGGGCATGATAGGAATAAGGCCGCACGGTTGTCAATAGAAACATCCGCCCCCACAGTGACGGGATTCACCGTCCGCATGTGATTCTCTTCACATTCCTGTCCTCAGGGAATCCCGGACCTCTACGGACCGCAGGGAACTCAACCGACGGACAGGAGGGTCCCGGCCAGGCAATCGGCGAAAAAGAGGTAGAGCACCGCGGCGGCGCAGATAAAAGGCCCGAAGGGGAGCGGGGAACGGAATCCCCTCCCGCTGCCGGCCATGACCGCCAGTCCCACGACCGTGCCGAGCAACGAAGCGGCAAGGAGGATGGCCAGGAGGGACTTCCATCCCAGAAAGCCGCCGATCATCGCCAGGAGGTGGACATCGCCCAATCCCATGCCCTCCCTGCCCGTCAGCGCCTCATAATAGACGGCCACGAAGTACAGGATGCCGGCTCCGACCATGATCCCCAAGAAGGCGTCGAGGGGCGAAAGCGCCATGATCAGGACGGACAAGACCGCGAAGACCGGAATCCCGCCCAGGGTCAGGATATCGGGGATGATCTGATGGTCGAGGTCGATGAAGGCGATCACGACGAGCGTGCAGACGAAGAGAGAAACGACCGGATAGGCCGGTGTCAGGCCGTACCGGAGGAAGAGGAGGACCGCCAGGGCCGCCGTCAGGGTCTCGACCAGGGGATAGCGGAAAGCGATCTTTCCCCCGCAATCCCGGCATTTTCCGCCGAGCAGCAGGTAGCCTAAAATGGGAAGATTGTCATAGAAGCGGATCGGATGGCCGCAGAGCGGACAGCGGGAGGACGGCGAGACGATGGACAGGCCCTGGGGGATCCGGGAGATGCAGACGTTGAGGAAACTCCCCACGGCGGCCCCCAGCAGCGCAAAGATGACCGTCCACACCCAAGTCGAACCCATGTCCCTTCCTGTTCCTCAGCCGTCCTTCCGTTCCCAGCGGTAGGGGATCTGGTTGTCGTGAGGATGGACCCGGAATTCGTCCGGTTCCTGGTAGCGGTAGACCTCCGTCGGCGTGTTCACGACGATGGCCTCCTCTTCGGAGATGCACTTGAAGCCGTGGAAGACCAGGGGCGGGATGTGGACGAGGATCGGGTTGTGGCTTCCGGCAAAGAACTCGTTGACCTCACCGAAGGTCGGGGACCCCTCGCGGCTGTCGTAGAGAACGATCTTCATCATCCCCCGGACGACGGCCATGTTGTCGGATTGTTTCTTGTGGTAGTGCCATCCTTTGACCACACCCGGATAGGCGGTCGTCATATAGACCTGCCCGAAACGCTGGAACAAGTCATCGTCCGACCGCAGGATCTCCATCAGCCTCCCCCGTTCGTCGGCGATCACCCTGAGTTTCTTGACTTTCACCCCGTCGATCATTCCGTTTCTCCTTCCCACGTTCGCGATCGGATCAGCCCGGAGACTGCCTGACCCGTCCCCCGCCACCTCCCGAGAACCCGCGGGCGCATCCCCTCTTCCGAAATTGTCCGGAGGGTGTGCCAACGCTGGATGCTGCCGTGGATCCGATCAGGCGCATTCATAGCACATTTGTGAAAGGATGCACAACTGCAAACCTTGCCCCCTCAGGCGGAGTCTCCCGAAAAGAGGTTTACTTCCGTCCCTCTCCTGGTATAAGAAGAATCGAACCGGCGGGAAGTTGTCCGCGGAACAAACCGCTCCGCCAGGCCCTCCGTCCTGCCGGCCCGAGGCCATCCGCCCAAGGCGCGATGTGGCGGCAGGCGATTCTGCTAGGGGAACCAGCATGGCGGAAAGAAGAAGCGGCGCAACAGACGAGGCATTCATGCGCCGGGCCCTGAGGATTGCCCGGAAGGGGGAGGGGCGCGTCAGCCCCAATCCGATGGTCGGTGCCGTGATCGTCCGGGACGGCCGGATCATCGCCGAGGGCTACCACCGGTGCTGCGGCGCCAACCATGCTGAAACCAACGCCCTCATGGCGGCGCAGGGGCCTGTCAAGGGGGCGACCCTCTACGTCACCCTCGAACCCTGCTCCCATCATGGCCGGACCCCTCCCTGTGTCGAGGCCTTGATCGCCAGCCGGATCGGCCGCGTGGTGATCGGAACGGTAGACCCCAACCCGCTCGTCTGCGGCAAGGGGATCGAAGCCCTCCGCCGGAGGGGAATCGAAACGACCGTTGGCGTCCTCGATGAGGAGTGCCGCCGCCTCAACGAGATTTTCTTCAAATTCATCCGGACCGGCATCCCCTTCGTCACCGTCAAGTTCGCCCAGACCCTCGACGGCCGGATCGCCACCTCGGAAGGACATTCCCGCTGGATCAGTTCCCCGGCCTCGTTGCGTTTCGCCCACCGTCTGCGGGCCACCCATGATGCGATCCTCGTCGGGGCGGGCACCGTCCTCAAGGACGATCCCGAGTTGACCTGCCGCCTCGTCCCGGGCAGAAATCCCCTGCGGCTGGTCGTCGATTCCCGCCTGCGGATCCCGCCCGATTCCCGCCTCTTCGCAGGGGCACCGGGGGAACGCGGGATCGTCGCCACAACGGAACGGGCACCCGGCAGGAGGCGGCGCCTCTTCGAGAAAAGGGGGATCGAGTTGTTCACCCTGGAGCCGGACCAGACCGGCCAGGTCGATCTGGGCGACCTGTTGCGCACCTTGGGCCGAAGGGGGACCGCCTCGCTCCTTGTGGAGGGCGGTGCGGCCCTGATCACATCCTTCCTGAAAGCGGGGCTCGCCGACCGCATGATCGTCGTCCTGGCCCCCAAGATCGTCGGCGAGGGGATCAACGCGATCGGGGATCTGGGTATCCGGCGGATGGACGATGCATTGAACCTCTCCGTCGAGCGGATCCTCCGCCGGGACGGCGATTGGATCCTCGACGCCCGGATCAGGCCAGGGAATCGGCCAGACGCTCCGCCGCCCGGATCCCGTCCAGGGCCGAGCTGACGATCCCCCCCGCATAACCGGCCCCCTCCCCGCAGGGGAAGAGGCCCTTCAGGGTCACGCTCTGGCCGTCTTCTCCCCTGAGGATCCGGACCGGCGAGGAAGTCCGGGTCTCCACGCCGATGAGCGTCGCCTCTTCGGTGATGAACCCCGGCATCTTCCCTTCGAAGGCCTCGAATCCACGCCCGAGGGCCTCCCCGACGAAGGAGGGCAGGACCTCCCGCAGGTCCGCCTCCCGGATGCCGGGCAGGAAGCTGCCCCTGTCTCGGATCGCCACCGACCTCCCCGACAGGAATCCGGTCAGGCTCTGGGCAGGGGCCCGATAGTCCCCTCCCCCGGCCAGAAAGGCCCTTTCCTCCCAACGCCTGCGGAAATCGAGCCCCGCCAGCGGACCCTCACCCCCGAAATCATCCACCCGGACATTGACGACCACGGCGCTGTTGGCGTAGGGGCTGTCCCGGCGGCAGCGACTCATCCCGTTCGTGATCACGCCGCCCTCCCGGGCGCTGCACCCGATCACCAGCCCCCCGGGGCACATGCAGAAGGAGTAGACGGACCGGTCCGTCTCCCCGATCTTAGCGGTGAGGAAGTAATCTGCCGGGGGAAGCTCAGGATGGCCCGCCCACCGGCCGTACTGGATCCGGTTGATCAATTCCTGGGGATGTTCGACGCGCAGGCCGATGGCGAAGGGTTTTCCTGCCAAGGCGACGCCCTCTGCCAGCAGCATCCGGTAGGTATCATCGGCGGACTGGCCGGCGGCAAGGATCAGTCGATCGGCACGGACCTGCTCGGAGCCGTTGACGACGACGCCGGCCAGGCGTCCCTGATCAACGATCAGATCGGTCGCCCTCGCCCCGAAGCGGACCTCGCATCCCATCTCGACCAGCCTGCTGCGGAGCCGGACCACCACCTCCCTGAGCCGGTCCGTCCCGATGTGGGGGCGGACGTCGACCAGGATATCGCCGGGCGCCCCCATGTCGACCAGGACCCGTTTCACCCAACCCGTAAGGGGGTTCTTGGACCGGCTCGTCAGCTTGCCGTCCGAAAAGGTCCCCGCCCCGCCCTCCCCGAAATGGACATGGCTTTCGGGGTTGAGGGTCCCCTTCTCCCAGAAGGCGCACACATCGGACAACCTCTCGGAAACGGCCTTGCCGCGTTCCAGGAGCAGGACCGGAATCCCCCGGAGGGCAAGGGTCAGGGCGGCGAAAAGTCCGGCCGGTCCGCAACCGATCACGACCGGCCGCAGTGCCGGCTTCCTGCAGGGTCCCGACGGCCCTTCCTGCTCCTGGTCCTGGAAGTCTTCCAGGGGGGTCACGGTCAGATCCGCCTCGGACTGGGCGGCAGGAGGGGGGGCTCCATCCCGCAGACGGACACGGATCCGGTATACGAAACGGGGAGGACGGGCACGCCGGGCATCGATCGACCTCCGGACGATCCGGACCTCATCCAGGTCCCCTTCGGGGAGATTCAGGAGGGCGGCGACGCGGGCAGGCAGCCTTTCCTCGCCCTCGCCGAGGGCGAGCGTCAAGCCGTTGATCATCAGGACCATGTCAACTCCTTCCTTGAAAAACCTGGGCCGTTGTTATAGAAATGGCCTCGACACCGGAGACAGAGGAACGTTATGCCCTGGTATGCCGTCCATACGCGGAGCCGACATGAAGAGAAAGTCCGCCTGGGTCTCGTGCAGAAGGCCTTTCATGTCTTTCTACCCAAGATAGAGGTCTGGAGCAAGCGCAAAGACCGGCGCAAGAAGATCCTGCTCCCCATGTTTCCCGGCTACATCTTCATCGAACTGCCGACCATGGACAACGTCACGAAGGTCGACGTCCTGAAGACCTTCGGCGTGGTCCGCATCCTTGGAAAACCCAGGGGTTCGGAACCCATCCCGGTCCCCGACGTCAAGATCGACGCCATCCAGAGGATCGTCCAGTCGAAGGTGGAGGTCCAGCAATTCCAGTACCCCAAGGCCGGTGAACCGGCCCGGATCATCGATGGACCCTTCATGGGGGTCGAAGGCGTGGTTCTCAAGACGGACTACGAGCGGGAGCTTTTCGTGATCTCGATCGAACTCCTCCAGCGCTCCGTCGCGATCAAGCTGGAGGGGTTCCAGATCTCCCGCCTGTAGCTCTTTCGGACCCACGCCTCGCCGGAGAGACATCGGGAACCCGGCCCTTTCAAGGTCGCCTCAAGCCGTTCCGGAGAAGGCCTCCATGGCCTCCCGGATCAGCATCTCCCCCATGCCCCGGTATTTGGGCGAAAAGTGGAAGACCTGCAGCCGGTTCACCCCTGCCCGGCGAGCCAGCGTCCCCGCCTGACGGGCGGTCAGATGGAATTTCTGGGCCGCCCTCTGGGCGTCCTCGTCCAGGAAGGTCGCTTCGATGAAGAGGAGCTCCGAGCCCGCAGCCAGTTCCACGATCCTTTCCGCATTCCCCTCGCTGTACAGGGCGTCCGTCACGTAGGTCACCCCCTGACCCGGGGTGACCCGGACGACCCGCTTCTTGAGCTCCCCCAGCGCCACCTCCCTGACGCGAAGTTTTCCGTCCTCCCCCTTCCACCGGGCCGTGATCGGGGAATCCGCCGGCGCCCCCGCGAGGATCCGATCCTTGAGATCCATGAGCCAGGGGCCTGGAGGAAGCCCCATCTCCACCAGGGCGGTCTTCTTGATGTGGATCCGCCATTTCTCGTCGAAACGGAAGGCGAGGCAGGGGATCCGATGGTCGAGAAAGACCGCCCGGACCGAAAAGAACCGCTCATCGGCCAGGGGACCGTCGGGGTCGGCCCCCACTGTCTTCTCCGGCTGGAAGGCCGTCTGGCAGCGATAGCACCGGGTGCTCTTCTGCCCTGTCTGCGCCACTTCGGTAACGATAAGGGCAAAGTCGTTCGTGTAATTCTCCACCAGGTTCCAGGTGTAGGACCCTATCCGGTTTTCCACGCTGCGAAGGATCCCGGGTGGGCCGAAGAGGTGGATGTGCCGGTTCCGCCCGAGGCAGACCCTGAGCAGCTGGTCGAAGCCGATGAAGTGATCCATGTGGGTATGGGAGATGAAGATCCGTTCGATCTTGAGGAGCTTGCGGGGGGGCAGGAGATGGATGTCCCCCAGATCGAACAGAAGGGCCGAGGGCCGGTATTTGAATTCCAGATAGACGCCCGGATCCCCGAAGGGATCGTTGATGAGGGTTGCATTGAACACGTTGCGCCCACCGTTACTGGTTCGGGAGACTCATTCCCACGGCTCCTGCACAGGCACTGGCCGCCCGCTGGGGATCTCCCGGGAAAATACAGGACTATCCTGCATGATTCGGCGGATTATTTCACCCCCTTTTTTACATTTCATCTTGACATTCTCACCGATATGCGCAAGAAAGCCCCTTAAACTCGCGGGGTATGCCGTTCCAGGACTTGGGCGGGCGATCTCGGTCCCTCTGACCGCCGAACTGAGCAGCAGGATGGGACCGCCCCTTTCCCCGGTCGGTGCCGTTTTTCAGGTTGGTAAGAGGCCGGGAAACCGAGCGGGTCCAAGACGGATCGAGTGGTCCACTGGGAGCGATCCACCGTCATCGAAGGAGAGAGGGCATTGAAGGGACACATCATCGTCGACAAGGAACTCTGCAAGGAGTGCCACCTGTGCATCCGGGCATGCAAGAAGGGATTGATCCAGCCCTCCCAGGAGTTCAATTCCCGGGGATATCGTCCGGTGTGCTTCAAGGACGAGGAGGAGCAATGCACGGGGTGCACCCTGTGTGCGATCACCTGTCCGGATATCGCTATCGAGGTTTACCGTGAATAAAGTGCTGATGCAGGGAAACAAAGTCATCGGAGAGGCTGCCATCCGGGCGGGATGCCGTTTCTACGCCGGTTATCCCATCACCCCGCAGAACGAACTCCCGGAATATATGGCCGAATGTCTGCGAAAAGTGGACGGCGGCGTTTTCATCCAGTCGGAAAGTGAGATCGCGGCCATCCACATGGTGGTCGGAGCCAGCGCCGCCGGCGCCCGTTCCATGACCTCGTCGTCGTCGCCGGGGATCTCCCTGAAGCAGGAAGGGATTTCCACCCTGGCCGCCTGTCAGCTTCCCGCTGTGATCGTCAACATGATGCGGGGCGGACCCGGGCTTGGGAACATCAGCCCGGCCCAGGGGGATTACTTCCAGGCCACGCGGGGAGGGGGACACGGGGACTATCGGGTCATCGTCCTGGGGCCGGCCACGGCCCAGGAACTGGCCGACCTGACTATGGACGCCTTCGATCTTGCCGATCAGTACCGAACGCCCGTCATGATCCTGGCGGACGGCATGATGGGTCAGATGATGGAACCGGTGGTCTTCAAGGAGCCCAAACCCCGTCATTACCCGGAGGGCTACATGATGAAGGGGTGCGGATCGGGCCGGAGCAAAATCATCCGGGGCCTGATCCTCGATCCTCTGGAGATGGAGGAGCATAACTGGACCCTGGAGCGCAAGTTCCAGGTGATCACCCAGCAGGAGCCGCGCTACGAACTCTACCGGACGGAAGACGCCGAACTGGTCCTGGTCGCCTATGGAACGGGTGCCCGGATCGCCACAGGGGCCATCAAGCGACTGCGCGAAGCGGGTATCCGGGCGGGTCTCTTTCGTCCCATCACCCTCTGGCCTTACCCGATGAACGAACTGCGTGACCTGGCCAAGCGGATCGAGAATTTCCTCGTCTTTGAGCTGAGCACAGGCCAGATGCTGGAGGATGTGAGGCTGGCCCTCCAGGGTTACGCCAAGATCGGCTTCCACGGAAGGCCCGGCGGCGTGGTTCCGACCCCCGTGGAACTGGCCAACGTAGTCATGCGTCAGTACGACCGGAAAGTGGGAATCACCGAACACCACTAGTCAACCTGCCGTGCCGCCGGGACGGCGCCGCAGCCAAAGAGCCTCAAGGAAAGAGACATGGAGAAGGTTTTCAGCAGACCCAAGAGCATGAAGGGCAACATCTTTCACTACTGCGCCGGATGCGGCCACAGCATCGCACACCGGCTGATCGCCGAGGTGATCGATGAGATGGGGATCCAGGGGATCACGATCGGCGTGCCGCCGGCAGGGTGCGCGGTTCTGGCCTACAACTACTTCGATGTGGACATGATCGAGGCGCAGCATGGCCGGGGTCCGGCCACGGCCACCGGAATCAAGCGGGTTCTTCCGGACCGTGTCGTCTTCTCCTACCAGGGCGACGGCGACCTGGCGGCCATCGGGATCGCCGAGAGTTTTCATGCGGCCAATCGAGGGGAGAACATCACCGTCGTTTTTATCAACAACGCCGTGTACGGCATGACCGGCGGGCAGATGGCCCCGACCTCCATGCTGGGCCAGAAGACCACGACCTCGCCCGGGGGGAGAAAGCCTCTTCTGGACGGCCACCCCGTCCGTGTCTCCGAGGTCTTTTCACTCCTGCCGGGCACCACCTACATCGAACGCTGTACGGTCAACACCCCCGCGAACATCCTCAAGACGAAAAAGTCGATCCGCAAAGCCTTCCAGTACCAGATCGACGGCCTTGGGTTTTCCCTGATCGAGATCCTCTCCCCCTGCCCGACGAACTGGAAAATGACGCCGGCCGAAGCCTGTCAGTGGATCGACGATGTGATGAGCAAGTCCTTTCCCCTGGGAATCTTCAAGGATATCCAGGCGGAGGAACAGAAAAAGGGTGGTAAAGAAAAATGATGGTCAAGACCATATTCTCGGGATTCGGCGGCCAGGGGGTTCTCATGATGGGATATACCCTGGCCCACGGTGCGATGAGCGCTGGATATCACGTCACCTATCTGCCGGCCTACGGGGCCGAAGTCAGGGGAGGGACGGCCAACTGCACCGTCGCCGTCTCGGACGACGAGATCGCATCCCCGATCGCTTCGGAGCCGGACCACATCGTGGTCCTCAACACGCCGTCCCTCTATACTTTCCAGAACCGCATGGCCTCTGGCGGCGGGCTGTTCCTGAACTCGTCCATCGTCCTGGTCGAACCGTCCCGCCACGATGTCCAGATCTTCAAGGTCCCCTCTTCGGAGATGGCCGAAAAGATCGGCAATGCCAGGGCGGCCAATACCGTCATGATGGGGGCCTTCATCAAGAAGACCGGCCTCGTCCAGCCCGATATCTACCTGAAGAGCCTTGAGGAGGTCATGGGGAGCAAGAAGAAATCGCTCGTCGAGCTCAATCGCAAGGCCTTTGCCGCCGGTTACGATTATCTGTGAGGTATCGATCAGCCATGTCAGTCAAACAAATCTCCGTTCTTCTGGACAACGTGCCGGGGACTCTCTCCCGGTTGACCAATATCCTCGACAAGGAGGACATCACGGCCAAGGCGCTTCTGGCGGCCAGCGCTGCGGAAAACAGCACCGTCCGGATGGTCGTCAACGATCCCGAAAGGGCGGCGGCGATCCTGGAGAGCTTCGGCTTCAACTATGAGGTATCGCCGGTCCTCGCCGCCGAAGTCCCGCTCCATCCCGGCGGGATGAACGCCATCCTGAAGCCGCTCACCAAAGCGGACGTCAACATCCACTACCTCTACACGACGATCAACCGGATCGGCCAGGAAACGATCGTCATCCTTGGCGTGGATAAGATCGATGCGGCCAGAGAGACCCTCCGTCAGAATTGGATCCACCTCATCGAGGAGGAGATCTATTCCCTCTGAGACGGGGTCCCTATCCCCGTTCGGAATCCCGTCGCTGAGAAGCGGGCATTCAAAGTATGACCGTTTCACCGGAAAAGGAAAAGGCGCTCAGGGAAAGGATGGAGCGCCTCGGCGTCCGTGAAGAGGATCTGCAGGAAAGCTTCATCCGCTCATCCGGACCCGGCGGTCAGAAGGTGAACAAGACCGCCTCCTGCGTCCATATCGTCCACCGGCCCACGGGCCTAGCCGTCAAATGCCAGCAAGAGCGGTCCCAGACCCTGAACCGGTTCCTGGCCCGCAGGATCCTCCTCGACCGGATCGAGCGGCTCCAAACGGGCCTTGTCAGCGCCGAAAGGGCCAGGGCCGAGAAGATCCGCAGGCAGAAGCGGCGACGCTCGCGGCGATCCAAGGAGAAAATCCTGGAAGCCAAGCACCTCCAGGCCGAAAAGAAAACCCTCCGCACCCGAGTGAGTCGGGAGGATTCCTGAAAAAATAAAGGGAGTGAAAGTCGTGGTCGCGCTTCCCCTCCCTTTTTCCTTTTTTATGAAACCCGAATTACGAAAGGCCAATCACCTTGAGCAGCGGATTGGCGTAGAGGACGACCAGCGCAATGACCAGCGCGTAGATCGCCAAGGATTCGATCATGGCCAGGCCCACCATCATGGTAAGCAGGACCTTGCCCTGTGCCTCGGGATTCCGTCCGACGGCGTTGGTGGCCCCGCTCAGCCCGTGGCCCATGCCCACACCGGTGCCGATCGTCCCGAGCCCCATCGCCAGGCCGACGGCAAGAAGGCTGCAGCCGATTACGATGGCCCTGGTATAGTCCACTGCGGAACCGGTGGCCGCTTCCGCAGCCGCCGCTACGGTCGCCGAAAGCAGAACCCCGAACATTCCCAATAAACCGACAGCCAGATCTTTTCTCATCGTTCGCCTCCTTTATTCGATTCCCTGGTCACTTCCAGCGAGTTTTCACCTCCTCTCTCCCCAATTTCCGCTCGTCCCTTTGGGTCCGCAACCCGGACCCGATGGGATGCCGATCGACAATACCTCCCATTGTTGCAGGCCATTTGTAACGGGCGCAGGGCCGGTTGTCAAGAAATATTTGGTATCGCTTCAAGGGTTTATGATATAGAAATAGAAATTTTTCTGGTGAGGTCTTACGGACCGATGTCGTCCCGTGACTGCAGGATCAATCCCGTTGACATTGGGCTCCCCCCCAAGGTCGCGGCGGTCGCGCGCCGTCTCCAAGGGGACATCCCCCTGGAAAGCCGTCCCTTCAGGAGCATCGCCGAAGCCGCCTCCCTCAGCGAAGGGGAAGCCCTGGCGATTGCGGGCCGCCTCAAGGACCAGGGGATCATCCGGAAGTTCGGCGCCATCGTCCGTCACCAGTTGGCCGGTTACCGCCACAACGTCATGGTCCTGTGGTCAGTTTCGCCGAACCGGTGCGATGCCACCGGAAAACGTCTGGCGTCCTTTGCCGAGGTCACCCACTGTTATCAGAGGACTCCTCCCTTCGCGGGGAAGTACAACCTCTTCACCATGGTCCATTTCCGCCGGCAAGGGGACGAAACCCTGCTTGCCCGGATGGCCGAAGCCGCAGGCGTCGCCGACTTCAAGGTCCTCAGGAGCCTTGAAGAATTCAAGAAAAGCAGCATGGAGTATTTCTGATATGGAAGACTGGTTTGCAGCAGCCAAAAGGGTCATCCCCGGTGGGGTCAACAGCCCCGTGAGGGCTTTCGGTTCTGTCGGGGGAACCCCACGGTTCATCC
Organism: uncultured Syntrophus sp.; assembly: GCA_964403345.1. GTDB lineage: Bacteria > Desulfobacterota > Syntrophia > Syntrophales > UBA5619 > JAKAFS01. Next base: position 20,412 of record CAYOGU010000013.1, read on the forward strand.
GAGAGGCGTTCGGATCCAGGATCACCGACGAGGAAGGGCTGTCCTACATCGACTACGTGGCCTCCTGGGGCCCCATGATCCTGGGCCACGGACATCCCGCGGTCGTGGCGGCCATCCGTGAGGCGGCCGGCCGGGGGACCAGTTACGGGGCCCCGACCCGATTCGAGGTGGAGATGGCCCGGCGGATCGTGGCGGCCTTCGATTCCATCGACCTGGTCCGGATGGTCAGTTCCGGGACCGAGGCGACGATGACGGCCATCCGCCTCGCACGCGGCTTCACAGGAAGGGACCGGATCATCAAGTTTACAGGCTGCTACCACGGCCATGCCGACTCCCTCCTGGTGAAGGCGGGCTCCGGCGTGGCGACCCTCGGAATCCCAGGAAGTCCCGGCATCCCGGGGCCCCTGGCCGAGTTGACGATCGCACTGCCCTACAACAACGCCGAGGCCTTCCAAGAGGCCGTCGGGCGCTACGGCTCGGAGGTGGCCTGCGTCATCGTCGAGCCGGTGGCCGGAAACATGGGGGTGGTCCCGGCCTGTCCGGGATTCCTCGAGACGCTCAGGGAAACGACCCGCAAGGCAGGAATCCTGCTCATCTTCGACGAGGTGATCACGGGATTCCGGGTCTCCTACGGCGGGTGGCAGCAGGCTTGCGGCATCACCCCCGACCTGACTTGCCTGGGCAAAATCATCGGGGGAGGGCTTCCCGTCGGGGCCCTCGGGGGACGCAAGGAGATCATGGAACGCCTGGCTCCCACGGGCCCCGTCTACCAGGCGGGCACCCTGTCCGGCAACCCATTGGCCATGGCCGCTGGGATCGCCACCCTGGACATTCTCAAAGGGGCCGACTACGCGGCGCTGGAGGAAACGACCGAGACGCTCTGCAGGGGTCTGCTCGATCAGTTCAAGCGGAAGGGGATTCCCGTCCGGATCAATCGCATCGCGTCGATGTTCACCCTCTTCTTCACCGACGGCGAAGTGACCGATTTCGACACGGCCTCCCGAAGCGACACGAAGCGCTTCGCCCGCTTCTTCCCGGGCATGCTGGCGGCCGGGGTCTATCTCGCGCCGGCGCAGTTCGAGGCCTGCTTCGTTTCCTTCGCCCATACCCGCGAAGACATCGCCCGGACGATCGAGGCCTGCGAGAGATCCCTCGGGACGCTGTAGCGTTTCCTTTGACAGCGGACGGACCGTGATGTAGAGTCCAGCCGTTCAGTGGATAAAGAAAACCTTGAGATAACAGAGGTCCTATGGCTGATACGCTCTCCCTTGCTAGATTCCTGGACCACAGCGAAAAGATCGCCGTGGTGGGACTCGGTTACGTGGGTCTGCCTCTGGCCGTGCATCTGGCCAGGCACTTCTCCGTCGTCGGGTTCGACGTCAAACCCTCTCGGATCGAGGAGCTGCTCGTGGGCCACGACCGGACCCGGGAGGTGGAGGCCGCTGATCTCTCGTCGCCCAACCTCCACCTGACCGGGGACGAACAGGCCCTCTCACGATGCCGCCTCATCATCGTCGCCGTCCCGACGCCGATCGACGAGGCCCGGATCCCCGATCTGGAGGCCATAAGGGGCGCCTCGGCCATTGCCGGCAGGCGCCTCCGGAGGGGCGGATGCGTGGTCTACGAATCCACGGTCTACCCCGGGGTGACGGAGGAGGTCTGCGTCCCGATCCTCGAAGCCGAATCGGGCCTCAGACTCGGTCGGGATTTCAGCATCGGGTATTCCCCCGAACGGATCAACCCCGGGGACCGGGTCCACTCCCTCGACAAGATCCGCAAGATCGTTTCCGCCTCCGATGGACCGACCCGGGAATTCCTGGCCCAGGTATACGGCAGGATCGTGACGGCGGGGATCTACGAGGCCTCGTCGATCCGTGTCGCCGAAGCGGCCAAGGTCATCGAGAATACCCAGCGGGACATCAACATCGCCCTCATGAACGAGCTGGCGATCATCTTCGGCCGGATGGGGATCGACACCCTGGAGGTCCTCGACGCCGCGGGGACCAAATGGAACTTCCTCCCCTTCCGACCCGGTCTCGTCGGCGGCCACTGCATCGGGGTGGATCCCTACTACCTGACCTACCGAGCCGAGATGTTGGGTTATCACCCCGAGGTGATCCTGGCGGGACGCCGGATCAACGACCAGATGGGCAAATACATCGCCGAACGGACGATCAAGATGCTGATTGCGGCGGACAAACCGGTGCGCGGCACCCGGATTGCGGTCCTGGGACTCACCTTCAAAGAGAACATCCCCGATCTCCGCAACACGCGGGTCCTGGACATCATCGCCGAGCTTCGGGATTACGGGGTCCAGATCCTGGTGCACGATCCGCTCGCCGATCCCGATGAGGTGGAGCGGTACTGCGGCCTCAAACCCGTCCCCCTGGATCAGATCAGCCGGGTCGACGGGGTCATCGTCGCCGTAGCCCACCAGGTCTACATCGAGATGGGAATCAACCGGATCGCCTCCCTCTGCGGACCCGAGGGGTGCCTGGTGGTCGACGTCAAGGGGATCTTCCGCTCCCATGAGTCCATGGCCCCGGAAATCCGTTACTGGCATCTCTAGGGAGTGCATCGCAATGGGCACAAAGCTTCGGAAGGTTCTGGTGACGGGGGCGGCCGGTTTCATCGGCTTCCACCTCTGCCGGCGTCTCCTCGGGGAAGGCACGGACGTGGTCGGCCTGGACAACCTGAATCCCTACTACGACGTGGCCTTGAAGGAGGCCCGCCTGTCGATCCTGAAG
>CAYOGU010000014.1:0-22887 GCA_964403345.1 uncultured Syntrophus sp.
CAGGCCCACTGTACCCAGGGCCCAGCGGAATTGCTGCTTGAAAAATCCTCCCAGATCCTCGGGCCCCATCCCGAAGGCCAGGACATCGCCGACATAGGCGGACCCCCAGCCCCTGAGGTGGAACTTCAAGGAGGTGGCGAAATCCTCCGTCACGGACCGTTCTTCGAATCCCCCCACATCCATCAGAGCCTCCCGCCGGAAGATGACGTTGGTGCCGCAACAGAACATCGCGTCTTCGATGCTCTTCCCCTCGCAGATGTACTCGTAGAAGACCGCCTGCTGCAGACCGGCCGCGCGGGCGATCCGGTTCGTCTCGAAGTTGGTGTAGTACTGGGGCGTCTGGATGAAGGCCAGTCTCGGGTTCTCCTCCATCCGGGCCACCAGCTGCCCCACGAAATGGGGAAAGGGATTCTGGTCCGCATCGAAGACGATGATGTATTTTCCCCGCTCTCCTCTCGGACGGCCGGACAGATTCTGGAATTCGAATCCCTCTCTGGGGCTCCCCTCGATAAACGCCAGGAAATCGTTGATCATCCCTGCCTTGGCGCCCCGCCACCGGCGGCGGAAGAGATCGACGCCGATCCGCTGGCAGAGGTCGTCGATGGAACGCCGGTATTCTGCCATCGCGGCTGGATCGCCGCCGAACAGTTCGTAGCGGGTATCGTCCAGGAAATAGATCCGTTTGTTGGGATAGGTGAGGTTGTAGAAACTGATCAGGGTATTCTCCACCACCTCGATCGGCTCCTTGAAGGAAGAGACGATGATCGCCACCGGCGGACAGGTCCTCAGCCGGGGGGTCGATTTTTCCACGGGTTTGAGTGACCCACGGCGGCGGACCACATGATAGATCTCCAGAAAATACCCCACCCCGTGCATCAGGATGAAGCATTCGGCCCCCAGGAGCACCCAGGCCAGGACGATCTCGTACCACTGATAGTCCGAGACGAGGATGATCACCGTCCGGACGATGATGTAGACGACGGCGAAGAGAATCGCCAGAAGCGGGAGGACCGCGCCGAAGATCATCTTCATGGACCCTGTGGTTTTGCCCATGGCCTTCAGAACCGGTAATTGACGGCGGCCCATAGACCGTCGGCATCCCATTCCCGGGAACGGTGGATCATCCCCTTGAGGCCGACCGTCCAGTGCCGGTAAAACTCGTATTGCCACTCGCCTTCCAGGCGGACCGACGGGTTGCCCGTCGATTCAGCACCGACACTCAGGCGCAGATCGTAGAAATGCAGATCGCTCCCGCAGAAGAAGAGCCGTGAGAGATCATGGCGCCATTCGAATGTCACTTCACCAGACAGGACATTGCGGGGCGTCCAGTAGGGATACGCGATGTCCGTGACGGTTCCCGACCCGTCGTATTCAAAGCGGTTCTGGACCCTCGTATCGCGGTAATCGCCGGAGAGGATCACCTTGAACACGCCGGGATGATCCGTGAAGGCGTACCCCGCTCCGAGCGAGAAGTGCTGCCCGTCGTTACCATCGTTGTAACTCAGGTAACGGGCCCGGCCGTTGACCTCCAGACCTCGGCTCAGGTTGGAAGAAGCGGACAGCCACCAGTTGACCGCCTGGCTTCCCCGCTTGATGCCGAAATAGTTGGCGATTTCATCGGTCCTCTCGTAGCCGACCCCCAGGGTCAGCGCATCCCGGACATTGAACCAGAGCCGCCCATAGCCGCTGTCCCGGTCCTCGAGCTGGCGATCCCGGTACGCCTTGTGCGTCCAGGCGCCCTCCCCCCTCCAATAGGAATTGAGCGCTCCCCCCACGGCCATGGTGAAGCCGTCGGCGGCATAACGGCTCCCCGTGTGTTGGGGGTGTTCGATCCAGTGGTGTCCGGTCAGCGTCAGCCGGTAGCGCCCCCCAAATGGGATCTCCATCGTCAGGTCCGTGCGATGACGGGTGATCTGCGCCAGATCCCCCCGGCCATTTTCCTTCCAGTAGGACTGGAAAACGCCGACGGCCGGAGACTGCCGGATCCGCTGTTTTTCCAAGGCCCTCCTGGCCAGCCAGTGGAGCGGATCAATTTCAAGAAGCCTCCCGTACCAAGCGGCCTCGCCGTCGCAAAGCCCGAGAGCGCAGTGAACCTGGGCAAGATCGAAAAGCGCCTCCTCATTTCCCGGCTCGAACCCGACGAGTTTTCCGTAGCCCTCCAGGGCCCGGGCATAGCGCCGATCCCAGGTCAGCTGTTTGGCCTCCATCTCCAGAAACGCCCCCTTCTGGATCTCATAGGCGGGCAGGAGTTCCGCCAGGATCGTCGCGGCCTCCCGGCGATGCTCGGCCGTGAAGGTCCTTCCGGAATCCTCTATCTGAGCGGCAAAGGCTTCGTAGCCCCCGTAGATGGAGCCCGCCCCGGCCTTCGCCTCCGACCATCCGTACGCTTCGGCCAGTGGGCTCTTTTTCCCCCAGGCCGCCAGGGAGGACAACCTTTCCAAGAGCATCGCATCCACAGCGGGAGCCAGCATCGCCCGATAGGCCGCCAGGGACTCCTCATGCCGCTTCGCCCACAGGGCCACCCTCGCCCTTTCCCTCTGTGGAACGGGATCGCGGGGATTCATGCGTCGGACCGCCTCGTAGCGGTCGATCGATTCCCCGTAGCGCCGCGCCCATCCCAGGACGCGTGCCAGCCCGATCGCAATCTTGGAATTGCCGGGGAACTCGGCGGCGAGTCCCTCGTAAAGCCGCACGGACTCGTCCCAGCGCTGATCCATGCCGGTGGTTTCCGCCAAACCGATCCGAGCCGGGAAATAGTCGGGATCCCTGCGGAGGGCGTCCTGATACAGCAGAATCGCCTGGTCGTAGAAACCGTGCGTCGCGTAGAGGCCCGCCCAGGCGGTCCGTTCCGCTGGCCGTTCGGTTGCCGCCAGGAGGCTCCGAAGGAAATCCTTATCACGGACCTTCGTCCAGGCCGCATGGAAACGGGCCTCCACATCCCGGGGAGCCAATCCAAGAGCCTCTTCGAAGAACCGCCGGGCCTCCCCTTCGTCTCCCAGTTTCCGGTAAATCTTCCCCTGGGCGATCAACAACCGGATCTTATCATCACCGGCCGCCTTCCCATAGGCCTCCAGGGCTTCCCGGTGGCGCCCCAACCCCTCCAGGGCCTCCGCCTTCAGGCGCATCCCCTCGGGATCTCCCGGTGCCCCAGCCAGAAACCGCTCCACGGTCCCCAGAGCCCCGGCGAAGTCCTTCCTCATTTGCCGCAATGCGGCCTGGTATAGAAGGATCCTCTTATTATCGGGCGCCGTCAGCAGGAGCAGTCGGTAGAGTCCCTCCGCCTCTTCGTAACGCTCCGAACTGACCAGGGCCAGGGCCAGCTTGAGCGTCACGGCATTGTCCTGGCCATGGCGTCCCAGGTGCTCACGATAGATCCGTTCGGCCTCGTAAAAATCGCCCCAGCCGGACATCCGGTCGGCGAAACGCAACCGGAGCGCCCCGTCTTCCGGGGCTCTCGCCAGCGCCGCCCGGTAGCAATCCCGGCTTCGGGCGGCGTGTCCCAATCCCGCCTCGACATCGGCCAACTCGACGGCCAGCCCCACGTCGTCCGGGTGACGATCCAGGAGCCCTTTCAGCCGGCCCAGGGCCCTCTCGCCCCCGCCGCGCCGGGCCTGAAGGCGAGCCAACTCCAGGCCGACCTCCCGGTCTCCGGGCATCCGAACCTCAAGCCGCTGCAGGAGCGTGAGGGCTTCCTCGTCCTGTCCGGACCAGCTCAGGGCCAGCCCCAGTTGCTTCTGCAGATCGTCCCGACGGGGATCGATCTGGACAGCCCTTCGGTAATGGTCCAGGGCCTCGGCCTTTCGGCCCGCGGACAGCAAGGCGTCGGCCAACTCGCCGTGGACCTCCGGCCCGACTGTCCCCATCGAACGGATCCCCTCCAGGTAGGCGCCGATCGCCTGATCGTACCGACCGGACCGTGCGTAGGCCCGCGCCAATTCGAGGGAGACCTCGGGAGAAGCCCCTTTGGACAGGATGGCTTCGAAAAAGGCGGCCGCCTTTCCGTATTCGCCGCGCCAGAGGTGAAGCCTCGCCATAGCGAGCGTCGCCCCTGCGTCCCCGGGATCCCGCTCCAGAAGGAGCGTCAGCTCCTCCCGGGCCCGGTCATAGCGCTTCTGCCACAGGAATATCTCCGCCATCTCCCGGCGGACGGCCCCGTTTTCCGGCTGCTCGGCCAGGAGGATCCTATACTGGTCCACCGCCTCGTCCCAGGTCTTCTCCCGGGCGCCGAGGACCCGGGCCAGGGCGAGACGGGCCTCGAAATCGCTCATTCGATCGCCGGCCGGAACGATGCTGGAGGCATGGCCATCACCTGACGATGCCGCGGCGGGGATTGAAAAGGACGACAGAATCAGCAGGGCCGCCAGGAAACAGCCACCCGTTAGGAGCGGCCGATTATGGGGGCGGCCACCCTCTGCACGAGATCGTTTCTCCATCATGCCCCTTCGCCTATCGGAGGGTCTTTCTCAACTCCCTCGCCGCATCGTCATAGCGGGAGGCCCAGATCAGGACCTGAGCGTATCTTCTGCGAAGCTGGACATCGTCCGGCCGTGTCGCCAGAATTTTCTCATACTCGGCCAGGGAGGCCTCGTATTGTTTCATCCAGCTCAGCATCTCCGCGAGCCTCAACCGCGCCGCCTGATCATCGGGATGACTCTTCAGATATCCTGTGTAGAGGGGTCGGGACTCCTCGTACCGCTTCTCGGCCCGGCAGAGATCGGCCAAGAGGAGGGTCTCCGGATCGCCGAGGAGGCGCGCGGGAACGGCAGTCAGTTCCGCCAAGGCTTCGCCGGGCCGTCCGGTCCAGTAGAGGACCTTGGCCATGTCGATCCTTGCCTCGGCGAGGTCCGGTTTGACCTTCAGGACCTTCTGGAACTCTGACAGGGCCTCCTCGTAGCGCTTCAGCGCCACCAGCGTCCGGGCGAGCTCCCAACGGGCCTGCCATGCGGGAATCTCGATCATGGGCAGCGAACTGCCGCCGGACATCCCAGGCTGGGCCGCGGTCCGTGTGACCGCATCCTCCCGCACGGCCGCCGCTTCCGCCGTGCCGAAGGCCGCCGCGATCATGACCGCCACGAGGACCCTGAACGCCCCTCGCAAGACTGGATCGATCCCTTTCATGGTTCATCCCCCAATGCACGCCGGTACTGCCCCACCGCCTCCTCGAAACGACCGGCCCCGGCCAGGGCCCTGGCCAGGAAAATCCGAACGGACGGGTCTTGCGGACGAACGAGCAGCAAGCGCCGGTAGAGCCCGATGGCCTCATCGAATCGGCCCGCTCGGGTGTAAAGGCCCGCCAAGGCATGGACCGAAAACGGATCTCCCGGTTCCTGGGCCACCTGTTTTTCGTAAAGGGGCAGGGCCTTGGGGACGTCTCCCACGGCGAGGTAGGCCATGCCGAGGTGAAGCGCCACCCCTTTCTCCCGGAATCCCTTTTCCTGAAGCGGAGCCAGATAGCGGATGGCCCGGCCGTAATCGCCGGCGGCGAAACTGCTTTCCCCACGCCGGTACGCAACACGGTCCTGATGGACCCAATGATAGGAGAGGGTGGTCATCCCGGCAATGGCAAGCAAGACGAAGATGATCAATGACTTCTTCACGGGATTCCCCAACCGAGACCGAAAGCCCATCCTGCAACGGTTGAAGATCGAACGCCGCACCGCTCGGCCGCCGTTTGCGGCAAACCTTCGTGCGTCACAGGATTCGAAGACCCGCGAACAGAAACAGTATTGATATCAGGGTATCTTAAGAATAATAAAGTTTCAACATGGAATTCGATGGTTTGGAGATGAGACGGACCGATCGATAAAAGGGGGGTTGACTCACGGGCCGTATTTTCCTAAGCTAGAATATTTCAAACTAGGGGGGAGCGAACGCATGGATACATTGGGAGGCCTATTTACCGGCCAGGGGACTGCCACCACGATCCTGTACATCAGCCTGACCGCCTTTCTGGGAATCCTCCTGGGCAAACTGGAAATCGGGAAGGTGAAGCTCGGGATCGCCGGGGTCCTCTTCTCGGGATTGTTCGTCTCGCACCTCGGAGCTCAACCCGACGTCGAGGTCCTCCATTTCGTGCGGGAATTCGGCCTTATCCTCTTTGTCTACTCCATCGGCATCGAAGTCGGACCCCGGTTCTTTCACGCCTTTCGGGACGACGGCCTCAAACAGAACTGCTTCGCTGCGGCCATCGTCTTGACGGGATTCCTGCTCGCCTACGCCTTCCATTTCTTCGGCGGCCTCCCCCCAGAGGTCATCACGGGGATCCTGTGCGGGGCCGTAACCAACACGCCGAGCCTCGGCGCCGCCCAGCAGGTGCTGATCGAACAGGGCGCCTCTTCCCGGAGCGTGTCCGTCACCACCATGGGATACGCCGTGGCCTACCCCTTCGGGATCCTGGGGATCATCCTGACCATGGGTCTGATCCGGCGCTTCTTTCGGATCCGGGTGGACCGGGAGGTGGAAAGCTACAACAGCGAATTCCTGAACCGGCAGCACAAACTCCAGGGCGTCGTCGTCACGGTGAGCAACCCCAATCTCTTCGGAAAGAAGATCGGCTACCTCAAGAAAATGGTGGATCGGGAATTCGTCATTTCGCGGATCTGGCGGGACGGACGCTTCATCCTGGCCGGCGAAGAGGAGATCCTCCAGATCGGCGACGAGCTCTACGGGGTGTCGGAGCAGGAGCATCTGGACACCCTCCGGCTGAAAATGGGGAAGGTGACGCTCTCGGAGAAGCGGGAGATCACCGGGGAGATGGCCATGGCCCATGTCCTGGTGACCAACCGCCGCTACGCCGGCAGGACCATCGACCAGATCGGCATCCACCGCCGTTACGAGGCCACGATCACCCGGATCTTCCGGTCCGGCATCGAGATCCTGCCTGCCTTGGGAACGACGGTAGAGCTGGGAGACACAGTCCGGATCGTCGGCAAGAGGATGATCCTCAACGAGATCCGGACTGAGTTGGGAAACTCGGTGAAGGAACTGGCCATCCCCAACACCATTCCGATCTTTCTGGGGATCTTCCTCGGCATCCTCGCTGGCAGCGTCCCGATCTACATTCCCGGCCTGCCGGCCCCGGCGAAGCTCGGGCTGGCAGGAGGCCCGCTGCTGGTGGCCATCGTGATCGGCCATACTGGCCGGATCGGAAAACTGAGTTTCTACATGACCCCGGGGGCCAACATGATGCTCCGCGAAATCGGGATCATCCTCTTTTTGGCCTGTGTGGGGCTCCTCTCCGGGGGCCGTTTCGTCGAAACCATTGCCCGGGGCGGCTACATCTGGATGGCCTACGGGGCCGTCATCACGCTCGTGCCCATCGTCCTGGTCGCGACCGTTGCCCGGCTTATGCATTACAACTATCTGAAGATATGCGGGATCCTCTCCGGCTCCATGACGGATCCGCCAGCCCTGGAATTCGCCAACGCCCTGGCCCCGGTTCAGGCCCAATCCACATCCTATGCCACCGTCTACCCCCTGACCATGTTTCTGAGGGTTTTCCTGGCCCAGATCCTCGTCCTCCTGACGATATAAGCCGCCACGGCCAAGGACACCGCCCCTGCCGCATTCCCCGCCCAAATATTTTTCTTGTCATACCGCCCCGAATCGATTATGAGGAGCCTTTTTCGTCTGCGGTCCCGAATGAGGGGAATGAGGGGGCAGACCCGGGCGGCACGCCCGGATCGAATCACATGGAAGGGAATAGGAAACAGGAGATGACGACACCGATACAGCAGAAGATCCGAGACAAGAAAAGGACGCCCGAACAGATCGCCGCCATGGTGAAATCGGGGGACTGGATCAACCATGGAACCATGGGGGGAGACTCCACGGTCCTGGCCGAAGCCGTCGCCAAGAGACTGGGGCCCGGTCCGAGCCAGCTCAAGGACATCGAATTCTGGCTCCACGGGAACGCCTATCCCCATCCGGAATTCCAGGAGATCGACCCCCTGGAGCAGTACCACTGCATCCACAACTACTTCTTCATGCCTTGGAACCGCAAGGCCCGGGACAAGCACAACGTGACGGACTGGGCCCAGTGGGGATGGGCCTATGGCATCTGGGGCTACCATTACCGTTTCACCCACGCCGTCCGGGAAAAGCGGGGGATGGACTGGTGGTTCAACGCCGCGACGGCCCCCGACCACCACGGCTTTTTCAACATGTCCTACGGGACGAGCAACTGCAACGTCTACCGCCAGACGGCCAAGAAGATCGTCTTCGAGGTCCGGTCCGACTACCCCTGGGCGGAGGGAGGCCGCTTCAATACGATCCATATCGACGATGTCGACTACTGGGTGGAGGTGGATTGCGCGAAATACGCCTGGCCCCAGGTCGACGAGCGGAATATCAAACCCAAACCGGAAGAGGAGGCGATCGCCCGCCACATCATGACGATCATGAGGGATCGGGACGTGGTCCAACTCGGAATCGGCGCCCTCCCCTCCGCCTGCGTCGCGGCCATGGCCGATGCCGGCTTCAAGGACCTGGGCATCCACACCGAGATGCTCAATTTCGGCCTGATCAAGCTCATCGAGTCCGGACAGGTCACCAATGCCTATAAGAACCTCGATCAGGGGAAGAGCGTCTACACCTTTGCCTTCCCCTTCGATTCGCAGTGGTACTACGACACAATCCACCGCAACCAGCATTTGGCCGTCTACGACTCAGGCTACACGAACAACCTCCAGAACATCACCCGGATCGACAACATGATCGCCATCGACAACTGCGTGGCCATCGACCTGCTGGGCCAGCAGTGCTGCAGTTTCTACGAAAAAAGGCCGATCTCCGGCACAGGAGGATTCCTCCACTTCGTGATCTTTGCGGGACATTCCCGGGGAGGACGCGGGGTGGCGGCGATCACCTCGCGCAGCAAGAAAGGGACCTCGCGGATCGTCCCCTTCCTCCCCGAGGGCTCCACGGTCGACGTCCCCGCCCAGTTCTCCCAGTACGTCTGCACCGAGTACGGCATCGTCAACCTCCGGGGACTCTGCGGCTACGAGCGGGCCTCGGCCCTGATTTCCATCGCCCATCCCGACGACCGCGCCTGGCTCACCGAAGAGGCGCGCAAGCACGGGCTGATCGCGCCTAAATTCCCCGTCTCCATGCATCCCGAGGAGGGCGGCGGCCGGAGATACCCTACCTATGAGGAGCGACGGAAATACAAGCTGCCCCTGCACAGCGAGATCTGGGGCTTCGACTGGGATCCTTACCAGTCCGGACGTTAGCCGCCCGGTCCGGGGCCCACGCGCGGTTCCACCGATCGGCCGCCGACGCAACGCATCGAGGCGCTGCGTCGGCGGTTTTTTCTGCCGGGCCACGACGAACCGGCATGAAGGCGGCAGGCCGGCCCCTTGCCGTCCCCTGAATGCAGGGCCTGTCCCTGAAAAGGCGCTGCGATCCCGGCGAGGCCTTCCTCATGGGCATTGCCATTTCACCCTTTACCTGTTATTTTTTCCGGGGATCGGGCGACATGGTCTAGAACCCCGCGGGTCGAAGCGGACCTAAGCAAAAAGCGGACGGCCCGGGCAATCCCGCAGGCAGGGAAATGCCGGCGGAAAGCGACGGACGGCCGAATGAGCAGGAGGGAGCCGAGGATGAAAAAAAACGACAGGGAGTTCTTCCGCAGTTTCTGGGCTCTGGTCACCCCCTACTGGAAGTCCGATCAGAAATGGGCGGCCTGGGGGCTCCTCGGCGTCGTCGTCGCCCTGAATCTGGGCCTGGTGGGCATCAACGTCGTATTCAACAAATGGCTGATCGGCTTTTACGACGCCATCCAGGCCTTCGACAAGGACAAGTTCGTCAAATCCCTTGGCTACTTCACATTGATCGCGGGCATCTTCATCGCCGTCGCCGTCTACATGCTGTACCTCAACCAGTTGCTCCAGATCCGCTGGCGGACCTGGCTGACGGAGCGCTACCTGGACCAATGGCTGGCCCGCCAGACCTATTACCGCATCCAGGTCTTCGAACGGACCACGGACAACCCGGACCAGCGTATCAGCGAGGACATCAACGGCCTAGTCGACCTGACCCTGAGCCTGGGTCTGGGACTGATGCGGGCCGTGGTGAGCTTGGCCTCTTTCGTCGTCATCCTATGGGGAATCTCGGGACCCCTCACGATCCCCCTGGGCGGGCTCGGCGAGTGGGTCATCCCGGGATACATGGTCTGGGCGGCGCTCCTCTATGCCGTTGGCGGGACCTGGCTCACCATGCGCGTCGGAAACCCGCTGATCTTCCTGAACTTCAACCAGCAGCGGCTGGAGGCGGACTTCCGCTACAGCCTCGTGCGGCTCCGGGAGAACAGCGAAAGCGTGGCGATTTACGGGGGCGAGGGTCGGGAAAAGGCGGGCTTCATGCAGCGATTCATGGCCCTCGTGAGAAACTTCCGCCAGATCATGTTCCGGCAGAAAAGGCTGACCTGGCTGACAAGTAGCTACAACCAGCTCTCCGTCGTGTTTCCGCTCCTGGTCGCCGCGCCGCGTTTCTTCGCCAAGCAGATCCAGCTCGGCGGCCTGATGCAGATCTCCAACGCCTTCGGCGAGGTCCACCGGTCGCTCTCCTTCATCGTGGACAGCTTCGTGGGGATCGCCCAGTGGAAGGCCGTCGTGGAGCGGCTCACCGGTTTTACGGAGACAATGCGACGCGTGGATTCCCTGCGGTCCCTGGAGAAGATCCGGGTGGTCCCCTCGCTGGAGGGGAAGGTCTGCCTGGAACACCTGACCGTGCAGTTGCCCGACGGCAAGGTCCTTTCCCGGGATCTCAACATCTGCCTCGGGCGGGGCGATTCGATGGTCGTGACCGGCCCTTCGGGTTGCGGGAAGAGCACCCTGCTCCGGGTCCTGGCGAACATCTGGCCCTACGGAGAGGGCAACGTCATCATCCCCGGCACGACGGGGATGATGTTCCTCTCCCAGAAACCCTACCTGCCCCTGGGCAGCCTGCGGGAAGCCATCTTCTACCCGGCCGGTGTCCGCAACGACGACACACAACTCCACGAAATTCTGGATCTCTGCGGCCTCTCGCATCTCCGGGATCACATGGAGGAGGAAGGCAACTGGTCCCAGATGCTCTCGCCAGGCGAGCAGCAGCGGATCGCTTTCGCCCGGATCTTTCTCCTGAAGCCGACCCATCTCTTTCTGGACGAGGCCACCGCATCCCTCGACGAGGCCACGGAATCACGTCTCTACGGGATGCTGAAGCAACGGCTGCCGGAGTCGGTCCTGATCAGCGTCGGCCACCGCAGCACCATCCTGGCCTGGCACAGGCTGCATCTGGAGCTCAGAGGCGACGGCTCCTGGCTGGCAGTTCCGGGAAAGTGTCCTAGCCCAGCATCGACTTGACCTTGTACAGGAGATAGCTGGCGGTAAAGGGCTTCTTGAGGAAGTTGACGGAGTCCTTCTTGATAAACCTGTCCAGTTCCCGGTTCACGGAAAAACCCGAGGTGACCAGGATCTTCACGTTGGGATAGAGGGACCGGATCCGGCTGTAGATCTCTTCGAGGCCGGAATCATCGGGCCGGAAGATATCCAGGATCGCGAGGGTGACCTCTTCCCCGCTTTTTGAGAGGAGATCGAAGGCCTCCGTGCTGTTTTGGGCCAGGATGGTCCCATATCCGTTGAGCGCCAGGATGTCGTGGACCACACTGCGGATCATCTCGTCGTCGTCGACCACCAGGACGACGCCCTTGCGTGATTTCAGTTCCGTGAATTTTCTGAACTCGCCGGAGGGGACATTCGCCTCCGGGACGCCCTGCTCGGCCAGTTCCTCGATGACATTCTGGAGGATGATCTGGTAGAAATCCTCAAAGTCCTTGATGAAGCGATCGATCATCGCCTCATCGTGGTACTTGTGCTTTTCCATGACGCTGGACAGGAGCTTGTTCTTGTAGAGCCACAGGGAATGGACGACGAAATCCCGCGGGATATGGTAGGAGGCGATCATCTGAACGGCCTTCCGGATGCCGGCCAGAGCCGCCTGGAAGTTGCGGGCCATGATCGCTCCGAAGAAGTTGTTGATGTTGATCAGCTCCATCTTGTCCACGATCGCCGCGCTGTAGTTCCCCCCGTACGCCAGAAAGGCATCGCGCCAGGCGCCGGCAATGGCGTCCATGCTGTTGCGGATGTCCCAGAGAGTTGCCTTGATATTGTCCATCTGTTCGCCGGAGAGCCGTCGTTTAGCGGCTGGCCGGGCGGCCATCTCCACGACACCTTCTTTGAGTTCCTGGATGACGCTGACAGGCTCGTCCGCCCTGATCCGGTCGGTTGCGGCACCCCCTTCGGTAAAATAGGAATGGGGCTGTTTCAAGAGCTGGATGTAGTGATCGACCGACAGGGTTTCCCCCTTCATCACCCGCTTGACCAGATCGATGCCCAGGATGGCCGCAAGCCTGCCGGTCAGGAAATCCGGCGCGCCATAATGGACGATGTAAACGTCCCGCTTGTCCAGTTGCCGGGTCCACCCCGTATAGTACTCCTTCTCGGCATCGGCCAGGTGGATCAGCTCCAGGATGATGTGCTCGATGACGTGCGCAAAATTCGTCCCGTTCTGCAGTTCCTGGCAGAACCCTCCGGGCTTTCCGGCCATGCAGTTGTGCTCCTTCAGTGAGGGCAGCAGATCCAGGAGGAGGGAGGCGAAGTTCGGCACCTCGTTGGAAAGCTTCGCGCTCCAATCGGACAGATCCAGTTCGATCTCGTATACGGAAACCTTCGAGCGGATGATCTCTGCAGGCTGTTCGGCCATATCCATCTCTCTCCAGATTAAGCAGCAATCCCTGCGTTGTCCATGGTTATGATTGACTGTTTGTTTTCCACCTTGTTACGACGCTCAGAAGGCTTCACCCTTGCGGATCGCCTCCGACAGGACACTCAGGTAATCCTTGATGATGAGCTGGACGTCCTGAATGTTGTAGGCGGATCCACCCAGACGCTGAAGTGTCTTGGTGACCATCGCCTCGGACCAAAGCGCGGGATTGTTGAGCATGGTGCATACCGCATCGTTGGCCGCACTGGCCACAGTGCTGAAAAGCTCTGTTGTTTGATTTACCATAATATGATCCTCCTTTCCAAGATTGGGTGCAGGGATTGCTGCCCGATCCCATGCCCTCCCGGAGGTCAAGAGCCCCCCCGGGGGGCGTGTCTATCCCAGGGGCCGTCCCCCATTGATCGTCTCGTAGGCTTCGATATAGGCATCGATCATCTTGCCCACATCGCAGTGCTGCCGGGTTTCCCGCATGATCCGCCGGATCTGCCGCTCCCTGACCTCGGCAGGCCTTCTGTGGAATTCGACGCTCTTGTGCAACCCGTACCAGAGGCCGCCGGTGTCGTAGTGCAGGAACAGGAAGCCGTTCCCCTCGTCCTCGGAGACGCCTTCCCCCGCGAGCCTCAGCTCCCGGATCTTGTCATGATAGCCGCCCGTGTCCCGATTGGTCGCTGTGGCCCCGAAGAGATTTCCCACCTGGTCGATCTGACCGCAGGGTTCGTAAAGGGACACGCCGAAGACGTCGCTCGCCGCACCGAAGCCGAGCATGGAGAGGGATTCGCTGAAATGATGATAGGTGATCTTCCCGCCCGATGTCCAGGCGATCCTGCCGCATATCTCCTCGTGGGTGCGGTCGGAGCCGACCCCGTCGCCGACAATGGCGATCTGGACATCGGGATGCTCCGAGACAAAGGACTGGGCGATCTGCTCCAGGAGCCCGATCCCTTTCTGCGAAGGGTCCAACCTGGAAGGCCAGTACAGCAGAATCGCGTCGGGGTTGACGATAAGCCCAGTCCTCCGCTGGAATTCGATCCGATTGGCCTTCTTGGCGGCCAGAACATCGTCGTCGGGCCCATAGCGCTCCACCAGGTGGTCGCAATGTTCGGGATACATGACCAGCGAGGGCGCATTGGGGATCGTCCGGGTGGACCCGTAATGGTATTTGATCTTCACCTCGTTCCGGACACTGGGAGGGACGAACGACTGGTCGGAAAAGTGATCTTCGACGATCTCCCGAAGAAACCTCACACCGACGAAACTGACCAGCGAAGCGCTCTTGATGGCCGAAGCTTGGCAATCGATGCACCATCTGCCGTGGTCCTTGGAAAAATAGAGATGATCGTTCATCCCGTTCACATCGACGCCCAGGAGCATCTCCACAGGCAGATGGCCGGTATGGACGTTGTGCACCGTATGCAGGACCGGGCAGCCGGTCGATTTCGCATAGGCGGTGATGGCGCCGCCCGCCATCCAGTCATGGCTGTGGACCAGGAGCTTCCCCGCATTTTTAGACCGGATGTTGATGATGATGTGGTTGATGATCTGTTTCTGGAGCTCTGCGGCGTTCAGCAGGGGATTGCCCGCATAGGCGCTGGGCAGACCGGCAAAAACGGCGGAGCTGACCAAGTGGATCCTCGCGGGGTCTATCCGGAACTGGATCTCCGACCATTGCTCCTCGCTCATATGGGATTCCCTCTGGAATCGCTTGCGAAGATTCAAGGTCGCGACGTGACATTCGACGCCCCGCTTTGTCAGGCCTTCACAGAGGGTGGCAATGACGTCCCCCATCCCGCCGCTTTTTCCAAAGATATAGCGGGCCAGCGGACCCATGTCGTCCGGCAGTCGTCCCGTCTCCGGTGCAATGACCAGCACTGGCGTCTTGCAGCCCTTTGCCCTGGCTTCCATCGCGGGGGTGATCCCTGGATATAAGATGAAAGAATTTAAAATCCGATATGTTGGGCACTCTCGGTTAAGGAATTTACCTGGGAACGAACCTTTCGAAGTCCAGATCGGAGAAAAAGGAGAGGGGAAAATCAGCAATCAATTAAATTATAATTGTTTTTTTCAGAAAAACAAGAAAATCTTAGAGGGAGGTCCTGAAGAATCTCCCGAAACATTGGCCAGGCATCCCTGCCCGGCCGAATCCCCATCCCGGTCCGCTCCGGTCTAGGGCTTTGATTTGTGGATGATCGTCCCGACATGCTCGCGAGGCCGTCCTCGTCCTTCACGGAGATGCAACCCTTGGTCCAGATGAGGTCGGCCAGGATCAGGGTACCCACATCGGTCCGGTGGATGGGAATCCGCCAGTGGGGAGCGGGGAAGAAGAAATAATCGTAGGGACACATTCCGTGCACGACGGGGATGCACTCCTGGGTAAACTAGTTGGGGAGCTTCAGGATTTCATCGTGACCGATCTTGATGCCCCCAGGGCGTCATGATCAGGGTTCCTATGGGAAGTCGATTTTCAAATAGCGGCTGTCCCCGAACGACCGCTTGACTTCTCCCGATTTCTTTCCTACATTTCCGACAAGGATTCCCATTCCTTACGTCCCCGCAGCCCTGGGGAACTCGCATGACCCCGCAGGAGGATCCTCATGAACAGCCGGATTGCCGAGACCATTGAAACGCGGTATCCCCCCGTCGCCCTGATCTGGGCGGACGAGAAGCCCGAAGGGGCCATGCAGTTCCAGGAGGGAAAATGGGGCTGCATCATGTGGCAGATTGCCTCGGCGGCCAAGGGACGGCCGGCGGTCTGCGACGCGAAGACCTTCGGCTGCATCGGCGGCGGGGTCGGAATGGGTTTCGGCGATTGCTACAAGGATTTTCCCGGAAGCGAGGAGGGATTCTGCCACTTCCTCTCCTCGGGGATCGAGGGATGGCCGGAAGGGGCTGCAGTGGCCAAGATGGTCAAACCCTTCCTGCGTGGCGAGGCCTACGACAATTTCGTCCACGGGGAGCGATACGTCAAGACGCCGGACCTGGTCAAGCGATTCGTCGATAGCCTCCCCGTCACCCAGATCCCGAAACGCTTCGTGGTCTTCAAGCCCCTGACCGACGTGGATAGGGACCGGGAGCGTCCACAAACGGTGGTCTTCTTCGCCGATCCGGACGAGCTCTCGGCCCTCGTGGTCCTGGCTAACTACGGTTGGGGAGACGGCCAGAACATGATCATTCCCTATGCCGCCGGCTGCCAGACGATCGGGATCTATCCCTACCAGGAGGCGCGCTCTGAGCGGCCCCGCGCCGTCGTCGGGCTGATGGACCTCTCGGCACGACTCTCAATTCGCAAACAGCTCGGCGACCATCTGATGAGTTTCGCGACGCCCATGACCCTCTTCGACGAGATGGAGGCGAACGTGGCCGGATCATTCCTGGAACGCCCCACCTGGCAGGAGCTCCTCGCGGCGAAACGATCAAGACGCACGACCTGAACCGGCATTCCCTCCGGCTACGTACCGAGGGTCAATCCCATGCCCAAAATATCGGCCCGGAAAGGAACCTGATGACACGATCGGATATCGAAAATTTGGCCCGGGAACAGTTCGGGCTTCTGGACAGGGCCGGCCTGAACCAGCCGATCTGGGCTCAAGTCTACGGGGGCACCGTTCGTTACTCCCGGAACGGCAACGGCTCCGAGCCCCTTAAGGGAACAGCCCTTCCCCGGATCGAGCCAGAGATCGTCTTCAGACTTCGGGCCCCGTTGGCTGGCGGGGACGAGCGTTCCTGGCTCGATTCAGTCGAATGACTGGCCTTGGGCTTCGAACTGGTCGACTGTCACTATCCCGGCTGGCGGTTCACACCAGCCGACGGTGTCGTCGACTTCGGCCTCCACGCGACCCTGATCGTGGGGGAACGAATCTTCGTCAAAGACTTGGCCCCGGCGGCGACCCTCGTCGGACAGATCAGGAGGTTCCGGGCGAAGCTCCTGCGCGACGGTCAGTTCCAGGAAGGGGAATCGGGATCGGATGTCTTGGGAAGCCCTCTACTGGCTCTGGACTACCTCGCCCGGGAGATCGGACAGCAGGCCGCTGAACCCCTGGTCGCAGGCGAAGTGGTCACCACCGGCACCTTGACCGCAGCCCCCTTTGTCCGTCCAGGCCAGATCTGGAGGGTGGAGGTGACAGGGATCGATCTGCCGGCCCTCACACTGGAATTGGCGTAAAACACACGTCGGTCGGCCCGAATCCATGGGAAAGGCCCACGGAGTGAAGCCCCGGGCAGACTGCCGACCCCACGGATCGTGAAGGAAAGGGCGGGGCCAGGGGAAAGACCAGGGCCAATCCTGCTGCCTAGGCACCAGGGTAACTGAACCGTCCATTATCATAGGAGGCAAGTCATGTCCCTTCTGTCCGCCATCGTCCTCATCTTTCTGGTCCTGGATCCGCTTGGGAACGTCCCCTTCTTCCTCTGCGTCCTGAACAAGGTGGAAGAGGGACGCCGGAGGACGATCATCCTCCGCGAAATGGGGATCGCCTTCGGCGTCCTGGTCCTTTTCCTCTTCTGCGGCCGATACTTGCTGTTCTTCCTGCAGATCTCCGAGCCCTCCCTGAGCATCGCCGGCGGGATCATCCTGTTCATCATCGCGATCCGGATGATCTTCTACGGCTCGGAGCGGGTTTTCGACGACACCTTGAAAGGGGAACCCTTCATCGTCCCCCTGGCGATCCCCTCCGTCGCCGGCCCCTCGGCGATGGCCACGGTCCTTCTTCTCATGGCCCGCGAGCCGGCCCGCTGGCCGGAATGGCTCGCCGCCCTTGCCGCCGCCTGCATCCTTTCGGGGGTCATCCTCTTCTTCTCCAGCGGCCTGATCCGCCTTCTCGGTGAGCGGGTCCTGGTCGCGACCGAGCGCCTGATGGGAATGATCCTGACGACGGTCGCCGTGGAAATGTTCCTGGCGGCCCTCAGGACCCTTTATCCCTGAGAAGGAACAGGGCCCCGCCATCCAGCCTTGACATTTCCCGGCCCCTCCGATAGCATTCTCCCCGCGCGGCGCGGACCGCAGAGGAACGGGCAGCCGCCGGAGCGGAAGCGGAAAAGGATTCCGCAGAGATCCAAACATTACAGTCCAGATAGGAAAGAACCGACATGAAGACCCGAAGTGCCTGCCTGACCGGCGTCGACCGGATCGAAACCCGTGAGAGAAACATCCAGATCGGACCAGACGAGGTCCTTGTGAAGACCCACCTGGCCGGAATCTGCGGCTCCGACAAGAACCTTTACAACGGGATCATCCCCCCCTCAGGCGGCCTGAACACGGAGATGCGCACCGCCTTTGCCTATCCCTATTTCCTCGGACACGAGGGAGGCGGTACGGTCGTTGCCGTCGGGGAGAGGGTCCGCGAATTTGCCGTCGGCGACCAGGTGATCTCCTTCGGCTGGATTGAAACCTTCTCGGAATACTTCAAAGGGAAGGAGGAGGACCTCGAAAAGGTCCCCGCGGGGATGCCCATGGATCTTGCCTGTCTCGGCGAGCCGATCGGGTGCGCGGTCTTCTCGGGCCTGATGTCCCGGATTCAGTTTGGCGACGTCGTGGCGGTCTTCGGGATGGGCTTCGCCGGGCAGATCATGGCCCAGGTCGCCAAGGCCAAAGGGGCCTACCGGGTGATCGGCGTGGACGTCGTGGACGGGAAGCTCGCCCTGGCCCAGAAGTTCGGGCTGGATTATGCCGTCAACGGCACGAAGACAGACCCGCTCAAGGCGGTCATGGAGATCACCGGCGGCCGGGGTGCGGACGTCGTCGTCGACATGGCCGGATCCGCCGATTCGGTGAACCTCTGCAGCGCCGCAGTCAAGCACAACGGGATCATGGTCTTCTACAGTTGGATCACCCAGGACATCACCGTGAACATCTCCCGCTGGCACAACGACAGCCTCGAGCTGATCAACACCGGGCTCGTCCACCACGGGATCAAGCAGCGGACGCTCTGGACCCCCATGGCCCTGCGGCCCGTGCTGCAGGGTCAACTCAAGATCGAGCCGCTCATCACCCACCGTTTCCCGCTCTCCCGGATCGCCGAGGCCTTTGCGGTGGCGGCCAGCGATCCCGCGGCGATCAAGGTGGTCGTCGAACAGGACAGGGTCTGAGGCCCCTGCGCTGGCCCGTCAGAGGGCCTCTTTCTTGCACTCGACGGTCAGGGTATCGATCATTTCCAATGGGACGATCTCGATCGGTTTCCCGTCCTTACAGATGACGACCTTCACACTGCCGTCTTCCTTCGAAAGAATCGCAACGCCGTTTGCACCTTGATACGCAAACGGCTTGGCGTTCCCTTTGAGGTTGAGAACAACCAGAAAAAGTGAAAGCACCACGGCCAGAAAGATCCTCTTCATGCTGCACCCCCCTTTTCATTCACGACATCCCAAGGGGAGACCGCCCCGACCTCAATCAAGTCGAATAGAAATCCTTCCCGTAGAGCCTCCGGCTCAATCCGATCAGGTCGGCCCACTTCATGGGCCCGCCCTTGTCGGGGGGAAAGCCGATCCCCCAGATCATTCCCGCGTCGATCATCCGGACGTCCTCGACGACCCTGCGGTCGAGGAGGTCCTTGCCCACCTCGACCATGGCGGCCAGGATCCCCAACTGGATCTCCTCCTCGCTGTACTCCCGCGGCTCGCGCTTGGCGATGAGCGGCAGGACATCGGGATCGACGGTACCATCCTTGAGGAAAAAGCCCTTCCCGGACTTTTTGAGGCCCATCCGCCCATTCTCAATGACGTTCTTCAGGGTCTCCTGGCGGACCCCTATCTCGGACAGGGCCTTGTAAGGAATGTCGATGCCCACCTCGTCGGCAAGCCGGATCGGCCCTACGGGCATCCCGAAGCGGGTCATGGCCCGGTCCACTTTTTCGATGGCATTGCCCTCTTCGATATAGCGCAGGGCCAGGAGGAGGTTTGGAAAGAGCATTGCGTTGACGACGAAGCCCGGGTTGTCCCGGCAAACGATGGGCCGCTTCCGGATCAGGCCAGTAAAGTTGAGCAGATTGTCGACCGTCTCCCGGGCCGTCCGCTCGCCCTGGATCACCTCCACGAGCTGCATCAGCCAGACGGGCGAGAAGAAGTGGAGCCCTCCGAACCGCTCCGGGTAGCTGACATGGGGCGCCATCGAGGTGATGGGGATCGACGAGGTGTTGCTGGCCAGGAGGCAGTCCTCCCGGACGACCCGGCAGAGCTCCCCGAAGACCTGCCTTTTGACGCCTATCTCCTCGAAGACCGCCTCGATCACAAGGTCCGCCTCCCCGAAGGCTTCCGTGTAGTCCGAGGTCGTGGTCAGACGGGCCAGGATCCCGTCGACCGGCTCCCTGAGCCGCCCCTTCTCGGCCATCCCGTCGAGGATCTTCCGGACGAAGTCCCTCCCCGGCCCCAGGGCTTGGGGGACGTCCTTGACCAGGACCGGGAGGGTCGTGTTGCGGAGGATGTCGATGACGATCCCCCGGCCCATCGTCCCGAAGCCGAGGACAGCCACGCCCTTGATCCCTTTGGGGACAAAGCCCCGGGTCATCATCGCCTTGGGTTTGTCCGTCATCCCCTTGAGGAAGAAGGTGTGGATGCCCCCTTTGGCCTCCTTCGACAGGACGACTTCCACGAAATTCCGTTTCTCGATCTCCAGCCCCTCGGCCAGGGAGACCTTGAGCCCCTCCTGCATTGAGCGGAGCGCCAGCATGGGGCCTGGGATCTCCCGCCCCCGGGTCGCCTTGAGGATTCCGGCCTTGGCCATCTCGGCCACGGCGTCGATCTGGGAGAAGTCCCGGACAGGCCTTTTGAGGTTGGCCGTCCCGGCGATGATCTCCTCCAGGAAGGCCCTAGCCGCTCCGAGCAGGTCGCCGTCCGGGGGGATGCACCGATCGACGATCCCCATATCGCAGGCCTCGGCTGCAGGGAGCATCGAGCCCTTCAGGATCAGTTCCACCGCCGGATAGCCGATCAGGCGGGGGAGGCGCTGCGTCCCGCCGCCGCCAGGAAAGAGGCCGACGTTGCATTCCGGCAGACCGATCAGCGTGGTCTTCCCCTCCTTGGCGATCCGTCCCGTGCAGGCCAGGGCGAACTCCAGACCGCCGCCGAGGCAGTGGCCGTAGATCGCCGCGACGGACGGAAATCCTAGGGCGGCCAGACGGGCAAAGGAGCCATGGAAGTGTTCCAAGATCTTCTTGACCTCATCGGCGCTCTCGATCCGGGCGATCAATTTCAGGTTGGCGCCGGCAAGGAAGTTCTCGGGCTTCCCCGAGATGAAGAGGATCCCTCGGATTCCCTTGGCGATCTCCAACTCCCGCATGATCTGGTCGAATCCGATAAAGGCCGCTTCCGTCCAGGTGTTCATCGCCTCGCCGACGACGTCAAAGGTGACGACGCCGATCCCCGTTTCATCGACGACCATGTTGAATACCCTGCCCATGATGGACCTCCTTGAGACCTTTTGGCTGAATGGAGAGAAGAGTACTAATGGGTGCCGGCTACCGGTCAGTGGAAATCGCTGAAGCGGCTGCTCCCCGGACCATCGGACTTAACGGGGCTGGGGGAGGAAGGCCTTGCCCTCCCCTGGCCGGGAGGGGACCCGGGGGCCTTTGCCCCCGGGCATGGTCGGAACTTGCCCCTACCGTGCCGTCATCCGGATCGAGCCGTCGAGGCGGATGCACTCGCCGTTGAGCATCGGGTTTTCGATGATGTGCCGTGCCAGGGCGGCGTATTCCGCCGGCCTGCCGAGGCGCTTCGGGAAGGGGACCGTCTGGGCCAGCTGCACCCGGACACTCTCCGGGAGGCCCGCCATCATGGGGGTGTCGAAGAGCCCCGGGGCGATGGTCATGACGCGTATCCCGTAGTCCGCACACTCCCGTGCGATCGGCAGCGTCATCCCCACGACCCCGGCCTTGGAGGCGCTGTAGGCCGCCTGGCCGATCTGTCCGTCAAAGGCAGCAACGGAGGCGGTGTTGATGATGACCCCCTTCTCCCCCTCCCCGTTCGGTTCGTTCTTGACCATCTGTTCGACGGCAAGCCGGATGATGTTCAGCGTACCGACCAGGTTGGTCTGGATGACTCGGTCAAAGAAGGACAGCGTCATGGGGCCTTTCTTAGAGAGGATCTTGCCGGGGTCGGCCACGCCGGCGCAGTTGATCGCCACATTGATCCTCCCGAAAGCGGACACGGCTTTTTCCATAGCCGCCCGGCTGCCTTCGTCGCTCGTCACATCGGCATGGACAAACAGGCAGTTGGAGCCCACCTCGGCGGCAACCTTCTCGCCACGCTCGGTCGCTATATCGAAAATCAACACCTTCGCCCCCAAGGCGGACATGCTCCGGACACAGGCCTCGCCGAGGCCGGATGCGCCTCCCGTAATCACCGCAATGGTCTCTTGGATCTGCATGCAACCTCTCCCTTCTTAGATTTGTTGGATCGAAACTGTTCATCCGGCGGGAAGGCCGGACAGTTCGTACGGCCGTCCATCAGAACTCCAACGCGGATAGGCCTCGCCGGAACGGTTATGTAAAAACGGGACGGATGAAAAAAAGGATTCGCGATGGCGCCCTAAAAGGGGCAAGGAATATCCGTCTCATGCTTTGGATCTTCATGCATGAAATCGGGCAATATTTCAAGGTTTAAAATCGGGTCTCCCGTTGACCTTGTGGTCGGAGCTACAGCCCAGGGCGGACATGAGCTGCCCGACCGCCTTCTCATCCTGGGTCTGATGACGCAACGGTGTCTCGGGCTTGACCGTGTACAGGACTCCCCGTCCCTCCCGGCTCTTCACGATGTAGCCAGCCTCCTCCAGATCATGGATGATCATCCGGACAGTCCGCTCCGTCACACCCACTTCCAGGGAAAGTTCCCGGGCGGTAATCCGGGGATGCTTGGCCATCAGGACGAGAACAGCCATGTGATGAGTGATAAATGTCCACTTTTTCATATTTATACCGACATGTTAGACATGCAAGCCGCAACCGGGAAGAACCGGACCTGTCTTATTTCTTGACAATGGTTCCTCAACATGCCATACGATTCATGAATTTTTTTTCATGATATTACGTTCACCGTCATGGGACATATGTAACAGATCTCCAGCAGTATTGCAAGCATTTTGTGAGTCAACCATCACTTACCAAAGGAGGAATGAGAGGATGAAGAACGTGTTGTCAA
>CAYOGU010000015.1:0-14363 GCA_964403345.1 uncultured Syntrophus sp.
TCTTGAACGTTTTGCGTACCGATTATCTGTTGTCATAACTAGCTTTTTAGCACTTTCAAAGTGCCTCAGCTAGTCTAGCCCCAAATTAAAAAGAGATTTTCGTCATGCGAAGAGCTTGCCCGGGTTCAGGATGAGGTTGGGATCGAAGAGGAGCTTGATCTCCCGCTGGAGACGCATGCTCTCGGCCGAAAGCTCGATCGGCAGGAAGGGCTGCTTGGCGATCCCGACGCCGTGCTCGCCCGACATGGTCCCCCCCATGGAGACCACCCTCTCGATGATCTTCCGGACGACCTCCTCGGCCTGCGGCCGCGCGTCGAGACTCCCGGCGGTGACGCTCAGGTGGATGTTCCCGTCGCCCGAGTGGCCGAAGGCGTAAATCTTCCCACCGTAGGCGGCCTCGAATTCGGGCAGGCACTCGACGAACTCGGCGATCCGTCCGATGGGGACGACGATGTCCTCCTGGATGTCCAGAGGGTAGGCCTCTTCGATCCTGAGCGAGATCGCCCGGCGGACATCCCACATCTGCTTGCGCTTCTCGGCATCGGTGGCGACAAGGGCGTCCGAGGCCCCTCCTTCCAGGCAGAGCGTCCGGATTGCCTCGATCTCCCGTCGGATGGCCTCGGGGGCGCCATCCGATTCGATCAGGAGCATTGCCCCGGCCTCCCGCACCGCCTCGAAGGGGAGGATGTCGCCAGCCAGATCCAGGCAGCGGGCGTCCATGAACTCCAGCGTGGCCGGCATGTGGCCGCACATCAGGATCGTCGTGATCGTCTCCATCGCCGGCGAGAGTTTCGGGAAGAGGGCGACCAGGGTCGTCACGTCAGCAGGGTGCGGGATCAGGCGGAGGATCAGCTTGGTGATCACGCCAAGGGTCCCCTCGGAACCGACCAGGAGGCGAGTCAGGTCGTAGCCCACGACCCCTTTGCGGGTCCGAACGCCCGCCTCGACAAGCTCGCCGCTCGGGAGAACCGCCTCGAGGCCCAGAACGTAGTCCCGGGTCGTCCCGTATTTGACGCAAGCTGGGCCGCCGGCGTTCGTGGCGGCGTTCCCGCCGATCGAGCAGGTGTCGTTGCTGGCGGGGTCCGGCGGATAGCAGAGGCCGTACTGGCGGACAGCGTTCTTGAGCGTGAGGTTCGGGACTCCCGGCTCGACGACGGCGATCATGTTCCGGGGCTCGATGGCCAGAATCCGGTTCATCTTCGCCAGGGAGAGGACGATGCCGCCGTGGATCGGGATCGCCCCACCGGCAAGGCCCGTCCCAAGTCCCCGTGGGATGACGGGGAAGCGATACTGGTTCGCCAGACGCAGCAAGGCCTGGATCTGCGGGACCTCCGTCGCCTCGCAGACGAGCTCGGGACGGTGGAAGGCCCCGGGAGTTTTGTCCTTGCCGAACTCATCGAGTTTCTCGGGGGCGTCGATGATCGTCAACCCATGGATGGCGGCGATGCGTTGCTTGATCTCGGCGGTGATGGGGGCGTAGTCGGTCATGGCATCATATTCAGTGGTGTTCGAAGCCGGGAAGGCGCAGGCGGTCCTCCACGCGGTTGAGGATGAGGGTCGCGATGGATGTCATCGCAAGGTAACAGGCCCCGATGACCAGGAAGATCTCGGTGTACTTGAAGGTGTTCGAGGCAAGGATCTTCCCCTGGCCGGTGAGTTCGATGCAGGTGATCATGTAGGCCAGCGACGAATACTTGATCAGGTAGATAATCTCATTCCCGCAGCCGGGCAGGGCCCGCCGGATCGCCTGGGGAAGGATGATCGAGGCAATCATCTGGACCTTGTTGAAGCCCAGGGACTGGGCGGCCAGCATCTGCCCCCGCTTGATCGAGAGGAGTGCCCCCCTCACGTACTCGGAGTGGTAGGCCCCGCTGCAGAGGGCGAATCCCGTGACCGAGGCGACGAAGGGGGTGAGGTAGATCTTGACGTAGGGGAGGCCGAAGTACCAGATGAAGAGCTGGACCACGAGCGGGATCCCCCGGAAGAGGGCCACGTAGGTATTGGCGGCGGCTATGACGGGACGGCTCCCGTAGACGCGCAGCACCCCGACCAGGATCCCGATGATCAGGCCCAGGATCGACGAAGGAATGATCAACTGGAGGCTGACCCAGAACCCCTTCAGGAGGGCCGGACAGACCTCGTTCTGGATGAAGAGCCACTCCTCCATGCTCAGCGCTTCTCCCCGTAAAGCTCCGTGATCTTGGAGCAGAATTCCCTGGTCCGGGCGCATTCGGCTTGGTTGAAGATCTTCTCGGGCGTTCCGGTCTCGACGATCCGGCCGTCCTCCATGAAGATGATCTCGCAGGCGAGGGAACTGGCGAAACCGATCTGGTGGGTCGCCATAATCATGGTCATCCCGGCCGTCCCAAGGTCCCGGATGACCGACAGGACCTCGCCGATGAGCTCGGGATCCAGGGCCGAGGTGGGCTCGTCCAGGAGCATGACCTTGGGGTCCATGGCCAGGGCACGGGCGATCGAGACCCGCTGCTTCTGCCCCCCCGAGAGCTGGGCGGGGTACTTGTGCAGATGTTCCTTCAGGCCGACCCGCTCCAGCTCCATGACGGCTCGCTCCTGGGCCTGATCATGGGCTATCCCCCGGACCTTGACCATCCCGATCTTGACATTCTCCAAGGCGCTCAGGTGGTCGAAGAGGTTGAAGTCCTGGAAGATCATCCCCACCTTCTGGCGATAGGCGTAAAGATCCCGCTTGTGGCCGTAGTGGACCTCCCGGCCCTCGAGCCAGATTCTGCCTTCGTCAGGCCGGACCAGGAAGTTGATGCACTGCAGGAAGGTGCTCTTGCCGGCGCCCGAGGGGCCGATGAGGATCTTGAGGTCCCCTCTGTTCACGTCGAGCGAAGCCCCCTTGAGGACGTCCTTCTTCCCGTACCGCTTCGAGACGTTTTCAATCCTGAGAATGGGTGTTTCCATAAATGCCTTGGTTCCTTGTGATCAGTGCGCCGAATACCCGGGGATTCGGACCTTCTCCTCCAGCAGGCGCAACCCCCGCGTCCCGATCCAGGTGAGGATGAGGAAGATGATCCCCGCCGTGAGGTAGAGGGGGAGTTGCTGGTAGGTCCGGGTGGCCACGAAGTGGGCCCGGGCCATGATCTCGGCCACGCCCAGGGCGTAGGTCACCGCCGAGTCCTTCAGGAGGATGGAATACTCGTTGGACCACCCGGGGATCGAGAGGCGGAGGGCCTGGGGGAGGATGATGAAGGCGATCGCCTTGAAATCGCTCATCCCCAACGCCCGAGCCGCCTTGAGCTGTCCCTCCGGGAGCGACAGGATCGCTCCCCGGAAGATCTGGGACTGGTAGGCGGAGCTGATCAGTCCCAAGACGATGATCGCCACCGAAAAGGCCGACAGGTTGATATCCAGCGCCGTGCAGAGGCCGAAGTAGAACAGGAACAGAAAGACCAGGAGCGGGATGCCCCTGAAGAACCAGACGTAGAGCCCGATCAGGTGGCGAAGCCACGGGTGGCCGTAGACCTGGCCGACGGCCAAGGGCACCCCGAGAACCAGTCCCAGGGCCATCGACCCGCAGATGACGACGAGGGTCACCCCCGACCCCTGCAGGAGGTACGGGAGGGCGTCCCAAATGGCAATCAGGCTCTCCGGCATCCCATCACGTCCCGAGAAACAAATCCGTTAAAAAAATGGAAGGCCCCAGGAGCTGAGGCCTTCCGTCACCCTTCGAAAAATATGATCTTCCCGGCCTTTCGGACCGATCATTTTTTGTCGATGTAGTTCTTCTTCAGCTCGGCCCAGTAGGGAGACTTCATGAGTTTTTTGAGCCCCTCATTGACCTTCTTGTAGAACTCGGTGTCCTCCTTGCGGATCGCATAGCCGAATTCCTCGTCCGGCATCCCGAAGGTACCCAGGATCTTGACAGGCTTGTTCTTGACCGCATCGAGCGCCGGCGCATCGTCCATGGCGGCGGCCACGATCCGGCCGTTGATCACGTCCTCGATCGCCAGGGGCGCGGAGTCGTACTGGACCAGGTCGATCTTCTTGCCACCCTTCTTGATCAGGTTTTCCTCGATCCACTTTGCCTCGGTCGTGCCACGCTGGGCGCCGACCTTGTTCCCGTCGGCCAGGGCCTTTTCAGGCGTGAGCTTGGAATCCTTCTTGGCCACCAGGACCTGTTTGATCCTCCAGTAGGCCACCGTGAAGGCGACCTCTTTTTTGCGCTGTTCGTTGATGGCCATCCCCGAGGCGACGATGTCGATCTTCTTGGCCTTCAGGCTCGGGATGATCCCGTCCCAATCCATGGGCTGGTGCTTCACCTGGAAGCCCTGATCCTTGGCGATCCAGTCCAGAGCCTTGACGTCAAAGCCATCTGGGACGCCGCTCTTGTCTACAAAGGCGAAAGGCGGAAAGTTTGCATCGATCCCGTTGATGTAGACCTTGTCCGCAGCGATGGCCGGCGTCACAGTCAGGACGCACAGCGCGGCCAGCGCGAACCCCCAACCCCAAAGTCCCCTTTTCCTCATAAATGCCGTTCTCCTTTCCTGTTGTCTTTTTCCCACATCCCGGTGGGGGATTCCTGAAGGCAATCCGAATCGTTACGGCCGATGAACGACAGCGTTCCCCAAAGGCGAGGAAGCATAAACAAATTCCCTGGCTCTGTCAAGGCGAAAGGGGGTCAGGATCGGGACGGCGGGACGCGGTCCAGTTCTTTGCGGACCGCCCGGCCGATCGTCCGGAGGAGGTAGGGTTTCTTCACGTAGTCGCCGGCCCCGAGCCGCTGCGCCTCCCGGACCCGGTCCGTCTCGGAATAGCCGCTCACGATCAGGGCCTTCTGGCCGGGACGGAGGTCCAGGGCCCGCCGGTAGGTCTCCAGGCCGTCGATCCCCGGCTCCATGATCATATCGACGATCAGAAGGTCCACCGGCTCCTCCTTCAGGCGGTCGATGGCCTCCTCGCCGCTGGCGCAGGTCACGACCTGGTACCCGAGGCTCCGAAGGATCATGGCCGCGATGTCCCTCTGTTCGAGGATGTCGTCGACGACCATGATCCTCTCCCCCTTCCCGCTCCAGTCCACCATCCCGGGAGTGGTTTCCAGGGAGGACACCCCCCGCTTCCCTACGGGGAAGTAGAGGATGAACTCGCTTCCCTCGCCCGGTTTGCTCCGGAGGTCGATGTAGCCCTTGTGGTCCTTGACCGTCCCCCATACCACCGCGAGTCCTAGGCCCGTCCCGCTACGCCCCATCACCTTCTTGGTGTAGAAGGGCTCGAAGATCCTGGCCATGTCCTCCCGGGAGATGCCGACGCCCGTGTCGGAGACGCTCAGGACCACGTAGTCCCCCTCGCGGAACTCCTCGTATCCCCGTATAGGCTGGTCGATATAGCGGTTACGGGTCCTGACGGTCACCGCGCCTCCTTCGGGCATCGCCTCGGCCGCGTTGGAGACGAGGTTCATCAGGGACTTGGAGAGATGGACCGTAGACCCCGTGATCGGCAGGAGATCCTCGTCGAGGTCGCACTCGAACTGGACTCGGTTGAAGAGAGACGAGAGTTTCTCGTGCTCCGGCGTCGCCAGGTAGTCGATCACCACCTGGTTGAGGTTCACGCTCTCTTGGGGAGCCACCTCCCGGCGGGCCAGGGTCAGGAGATCCTGGACGATCGCCGCCGCCTTCTCGCCCGATTTCTGGATCGTCTGGACATAGCGCCTCAGCGGGCTTCCTTCGGGAAGCCGCATGTAGAGAAGCTCCGGGTAGTTGATCAGGCCGCCGAGGATGTTGTTCAGGTCGTGGGCGACGCCGCCGGCCAGCAAGCCGATCGCCTCCATGTTCTTGGCCCGCTGGAGATGGATCTGGAGGTCCTTCTTTTCCTCTTCCGCCTTCTTGGTCAGGGAAAGATCGCGGTTGTAAATCACCCAGCCGACCTGATCCTTCTCGTCGTTGAGGATCGCCTTCCCCTTGCGCCAGACAGGGATTACGGTCCCGTCGCGGCGGACCATCTCCACCTCGCCCTCCCAGTACCCCGCCTTCGGCAGGAGCGACGCATCGCCCAGGACGCGCTGGCGGGCCAGCGGCGACAGGAAATCCGCAGCGGGATTGCCCACGATCTCCTCGCGCCGGTAGCCCAGCATCAGTTCCTGGGTCCGGTTGCAGTCGATCACCGTCCCTTTGGCGTCCAGGACCTCGACGCCGTCCGGGGCTGCCTCGAAGAGGATCCGGTAGTTCTCCCTCTTTTCCAGGGTCTCGGTGATCTCCCGGATCGTCTTGTAGAGCTCGAAGCTCTCGATGGCATTGGAGCTGTTGAGCAGGATGATGGAGAGCAGCGAACGCAGGATATCGCTGATGTTGTTGACCTTCTCCTCGAGGCAGCCGATGAACATCCCTCGGATCCGGGAACTGGTCGCCATGACGTGGAGAATCAGCTTCCGGGAGGAGGAATCCGAGGCGATCATGACCGGCCTTCGCTCCCGGAGGATCCAGGAGAAGATCCCCTTTTCGATCAGGGAATCGAGCTCCTTCTGGAAGAAGGGACCGGAATTCTCGGGTCGGGAAAAGACCGGCACGAAGTCATGCGTGTTTTCGTCCACCAGGAGGAAGGAGACGCCCTTGAAGGGGATGAGGGATTGGATCCGCTGCGCCGTTTCGTCCAGGATGACCTCCGTGCTGCGCAGCTTGTTGATGCTGGACTGAAAGTCCCCGAGAGATGCCGCCAGCTCCAGGGCATCCGGCGTGAACCGGTTCATTTCCTCGGCCTGCTGGAGGCGCTGTTCGAGATAGCGGATATATTTTCGTTCGTTTGTCTTATTCTTCATTTAAAGAATAGTTGAAAGGTCTCCTCCAGTTGACGATCCGTCTGTTCGGCGATGCCATCCAGGCTGTTAATCGAAAGGCCGACCTGTATCCAGGCCTCGTCCACCAGTGGCGGGACGTAGAGATCGCCGCTGGAACCGATCCCCAGGGCCTTGGCCGTCACGTCGGCCACGTGGACGATCGCCGGTTCCAGGCCGTTCTGGGTTTCACAGGGGGTGTGGTGGAACCGGACGGCGTTCTCCAACGACTGGGGCAATTTCCAGCTCTGTAGGAGGAGTCCGCCGATCTCCGTATGATCCGCCCCCAGGTACTCGGCCTCCACACAGTAGAGCAGCTCCTCGCTCTCCCGGGCCTCCTTGAGGATGTCCACAGCGTACTGGGGCGTGTAGTGGTAGACGACCAAGCGGCCGATGTCGTGCAGCATGCCAGCCAGAAAGAGCCGCTCCGTGTGCTGGATGTTCCGGGTGGCGGCGATCAGCCGGGCGATGATCCCGCAGGCGATACTGTGCTTCCAGAAGGAATCCATGTTGATGTACTCGCTGGGGATGTTGCGGAACTGGGCGACCACATCGATCCCGAAGGCGAGCATGCGGACCTGGTTGGTCCCCACGATGGAAACCGCCCGTGAGAGGGACTCGATCCGGGCAGGATAGGCGTAGAAAGAACTGTTGACCAGCTTGAGCAGTCGGGCAGCAAGGCTCGTATCCTTGCTGATCAGATCGGCGATGTCCCGGGAGGAACTGGTGGGCTTCATGATCATCTCGTTGATCCGCCTAAAGATAGCCGGCAGGGTCGTCAGCCGGACGTCTTGGCGGATCAGTCTTCGGATGTGATCGAAGGGGCGGTCCCAGCGCTCCTGGGGCTTGGCCTCCTGGGCCTCCCGGTTCCTACGGGAGGGGCGGGGGGGTGGGGGACTGGCAGGTTGGGGTCCAAGGTCCCTGGCCCGGGCGATCTCGACGGCCTTCCGTTGCTGGCTGATCCGGAACAGCTCGGCAATCACCGGATTCTCGCGGTCGTTGAACCGGAAGTTCTTGGTCACCTGCTCACTGGCGGCCCAGCATATGTCCGGATCGACCGTTTCGACCTTTTCAGGGACGTCATCCTTTTCCGAGGCGTCTTCGATATCCGCCTCGACGATCCCCCATATTTTGATGATCCGGATGTGTTTCCCGGTCAATCTGGTGCCCGCAGCAACCAGCAGGCGGCCATTGCGGTCCTTGACATCGGTGCTGACGAGCATATCCGGTTTCAGATGGGATACCTTGATGAGCCCCATGGTCCTATCCTTCCCCGTCAGATCTGTTGCGCATACTCCTCGCTCATTTTGCGCCTTTTTTCAAGAAAAACTTTCATCGATCGCGGCCTTTTCGCTCGACCCCCTCGGCTCCCGCTTTCGGAGTACGCTTCGCGCTCATTGCAATTTCGGCAATCTCCGGCTATGATGCCTTGGTTGGCGGCGGTCACCCTCGCGGGTGCTCGCCCCTCTTGCATCCGAGAGATCCCCCCTGGGGCCTCGGCTTTTATGGAAGGGTCCGCTGGATCATGGAAAAGCAATCTCGACGCATCAGGTGGCTGTGTTCCGTAATCCTCCTGACGGTCCTCTTCGTTCAGGCGGCCCCGCTGGCGGCGGGCGAGCCCTTCCCCTCTCCCCGGGGATCGGTCAACGACTTCGCTGGCGTGATCCCTAGCTCCTCTGCCGGCCGGATTGAATCCCTCGCCCGCGAGGTTCTGGAGAAGACCGGAACGGCCATTGTCGTCGCCACGGTGGACACCGTCGGGGAGAACGACCCGAACGATTATGCCAATCGGCTCTACCAGGCCTGGGGGATCGGAAAGAAAGGCCAAGACAAAGGGATCCTGATCTTCCTGGCCGTTAAGGAAAGGCGGGTCCGGATCGAAACGGGCTACGGCGTCGAGGCGATCCTTCCCGATGGCCTGGCCGGCGAGATCCTCGACCGCTACGGCCTGCCCCATTTCCGGAAAGGGGAATACGGGCCCGGACTGGCCGCCGTGACGGCCGCAGTCTCCTCGGTCGTGGCCGAGGCGGCGGGCGTGACCCTGACCGGGGCTCCCAAACCGCAGCGCAGACCGGCCAAGGCCGACCAGCCCTTCAGCATCCTTCAGATGCTACTCGTGGGAGCGGCGGTCCTGTTCCTCCTGGGGACGCGCCGGGGCCGGGAGATGCTCCCATGGCTCCTGGTTCTGCTCATGAGCGGCGGCGGGGGCCGGCGGAGTTCCGGCGGATTCGGCGGATTCGGCGGCGGATTCGGCGGATTCGGCGGCGGATCAAGCGGCGGCGGCGGGGCGAGCCGCGGATTTTAGACGAGGTGTAACGGATGGCCAAAATACCGAAAAGACCGGATGCAATCTTCGGGGAGATCGCCGGGGATTACCGGCGGATCTTCGGATCCCACCTGATCTCCATCATCCTATACGGAAGCGGCGCCAGCGAGGATTATCTCCCCGGGAAATCGGACCTCAATTTCCTGATCACCCTCACCGAACCGGGGATCGAGAGGCTCGACCTGGCCATGGAGACGGTCGCCCGATGGCGCAGGCACAATGTCGCGATCCCCCTGTTCATGACGCGCACCTATCTGGCCGGGTCCCTGGACGCCTATCCGATCGAGTTTCTCAACATGAAGCGGCATTACACCGTGGTGGCAGGCGAGGATGTCCTGGCGGGACTGACCTTCGATCCGCGCCACGTGCGGCTCCAACTCGAACGCGAGCTCAGGGGAAAGCTGCTCCACCTTCGCAGCGGCTATCTGGCCACCGGGGGAAGTGCCGGTAAGATCCGCGAGCTGATCGGGGCGTCGCTTACCGCCTTCGTCTCACTCTTCGGCGCCATGCTCTACCTGAAGGGAGCGGAAATCCCTCCGGGGAAGCGCAACGTAATCAACGCTGCGGGACAGGCCTTCGGCGTCGACGCGACGGTCTTCCTCAAATGTGAGCAGGTCCGCAGCAAGACGGACCGTTATTCATCGGCCGAGGTAAAAGCGGTCTTCAGGGACTACCTCAAAGAGGTGGGCCGCCTCTGCGAAAAGATCGAGGAGATGGACATCCCGGCAAAGGGACAACCCTGAAAGCCATTTCAACAACGAGGAGGTACAGTATGACCAGCACGAAGAGAAATTGGCTCATCGCCGTCATCGTCATCCTGTTGGTGGCGGGCTCTCTTTACTCCTTCTTTAAGGGGACCTACAACCGGTTCGTGACCCAGGACGAGGCCGTCAAGTCGGCTTGGGCGCAGGTGGAAAACCAGCTCCAGCGCCGGTTCGACCTCATCCCGAACCTCGTGGAAACGGTCAAGGGATACGCCAAGCAGGAGAAGGATGTCCTGGTGGAGGTGACCAACGCCAGGGCCCGCGTGGGCGGAGCCGCGACGGTACCCGACAAGATAGCCGCCAACAATGAGCTTTCGGGCGCCCTAAGCCGTTTGCTGCTCGTCGTGGAACGGTACCCCGATCTCAAGTCGAACCAGAACTTCCTGCGCCTCCAGGACGAGCTGGCCGGGACGGAGAACCGGATCTCCGTGGAAAGGCGACGCTACAACGAGGCCGTCCAGGCTTACAACGTCGCCATCCGGAGCTTCCCGGCAAACCTCCTGGCCGGGATGTTCGGCTTCGGGAAGGCCGCTTTCTTCGAGGCCCCCGCAGCCGCCAAGACGGCCCCCCAGGTCAAGTTCTGAACGTCCCGGGCCTCCTCGCGGGACACCGAACGGCACCGGCCTTCCGCTCCGGACGGGCATCTTAAACCATCACAGTCCGGCCTCCCAAGGCCGCCCGGACCCCTCCCCCACACAGGAGGGGTCACTCTTTAATCTGCCCCTGGCACGGCCGGATGGACAAAGATCGTTGGTACCCTGCCCACATTGTGGGCACCGGCCAGCCTCCTCCCTGGAAAGATTGCTTGCATGTGATCAACTTCACAACTCATACGGATTGGCATGATTGTTGTTATGGTGAGTGGTCAGAGGCTTCTCATCACTTCCGGAAAGGGGGTCAGGCTATGGATGGCAAGACCATTCTGGTCGTCGAGAACAATGAACTGACCATGAACCTCGTCAGGAAACTTCTGACGGTTGGACAGTATGGGATGATCGAGGCCCCGAACGCCGAGAGGGGCATCCAATTGGCCCGCGAGCACCACCCGGACCTGATCCTCGTGGGCCTCCAACAGCCGGGCATGGACGGCCTGACTGCCGCCCGGTTGATCCGGAAGGAGCCGGAAATCGGAGATATCCCCATCGTAGCGCTCTCTTCCCAGTCCGTGCCGGACGACGAGGCGAAGGCCCAGGAGGCCGGCTGCAACGGTTATCTCACCAAGCCGCTGAACATGCGCGTTTTCCTGGAAACCGTCGCCCGCCTTCTCTGGCCCGCCGAGGTCGATTGATCTCACCTCCGCCATCAGAAAGTTATTGACATCCCTGGACATCCTTCGTATGATTTAAGATCGTTCCAAAAATCGGGGCTTTCTGAACCCGAGGATGGGCGGGTCCGCCGGGAGGGGGCCCAAGTAACGGCGGGGCGGCGCCTCTCGGGGGGCATGTCTCGCCGCGGTTGTTGGAATCCGGGAAATTTGCAGCCGATCACGGCAAAGAAGGAGCAATCGTTATGACGAAGTACGTGTATACCTTTGGCGGAGGCGCCGCAGAGGGCAAGGCAAGCGACAAGAACCTGCTGGGTGGGAAGGGGGCCAATCTCGCCGAGATGTGCTCTCTGGGGATCCCCGTGCCGGCCGGTTTCACCATCAGTACCGAATGCTGCACCGCCTACTACGCCGGAGGATGCCAGCTCCCCGCCGGGCTGTCTGACGAGGTCCTGGCCGCCCTCAGGAAGACCGAAGCGATCATGGGCATGAAATACGGGGACGCGGCCAATCCGCTGCTGATCTCCTGCCGGTCCGGGGCCCGCTCGTCCATGCCCGGGATGATGGACACGGTCCTCAACATCGGGCTCTCCACCGCCACGATCCCCGGCATGATCGCCAAGACGGGGAACCCCCGTTTCGTTTGGGATTCCTACCGCCGCCTGATCATGATGTACGCCGACGTGGTCATGGAAAAGGCCGAAGGGCTGGAACCGGCCCTGGGGAAAGGCATCCGCAAGATCCTAGACGAGAAGCTCGACGAGGTGAAGCATGCCAAGGGGTGCAAGTCCGATACGGACCTCGGCGCCGACGACCTCAAGGCCCTGGCCGAGGCGTTCAAGGCCCTGATCGCCCGGCATCTCGGGAAGCCCTTCCCGGACGACCCCATGGCCCAGCTATGGGGCGGCATCGCTGCCGTCTTCAAGAGCTGGAACGGCAAGAAGGCCGTCTCCTACCGCCGGATCGAGGGGATCCCCGACGACTGGGGAACCGCCGTCAACGTCCAGGCGATGGTCTTCGGCAACATGGGCGATTCCTCCGCCACGGGCGTCGCCTTCACCCGCGACCCAGCCACCGGCGACAACAAGTTCTACGGCGAATGGCTGGTGAACGCCCAGGGCGAGGACGTGGTGGCCGGAATCCGGACCCCGAGCCCGATCAACGACGCCACGAAGAACGAGCAGAATAAACATCTGGTGAGCATGGAGCACGCCATGCCCGGGACCTACCGGGAGCTCGACGCAATCCGCACCAACCTGGAGAAGCACTTCACCGACATGCTCGACATCGAGTTCACCATCCAGGAGGGGAAGCTCTGGATGCTCCAGTGCCGGGTCGGGAAGAGGACCGGCACAGCCGCTCTGAACATGGCCATCGACATGCTCGACGAGAAGCTCATCGACAAACGGACCGCCGTCCTGCGCGTCGAGCCCAAGCAGCTCGACGAGCTCCTCCATCCGATTGTCGATCCGAAGGCCGAGAAGACGGCCGAGCCGATCGTCAAGGGACTCCCCGCCGGTCCCGGCGCCGCCAGCGGGGCCCTCGTTTTCACCGCCGAGGACGCCGTGGCCGCGGCACGCGCCGGTCGGAAAAGCATCCTGATCCGCGAGGAGACCAATCCCGAGGACGTGGAGGGGATGCGGGCGGCCGTCGGGATCCTCACCGCCCGCGGCGGGATGACCTCCCATGCGGCTCTTGTCGCCCGCGGCTGGGGGAAGTGCTGCATCGTCGGCGCCGGCGCCCTGCACGTGGACGTCAAGACCA
Source organism: uncultured Syntrophus sp. (assembly GCA_964403345.1). Lineage (GTDB taxonomy): Bacteria > Desulfobacterota > Syntrophia > Syntrophales > UBA5619 > JAKAFS01. The sequence goes on from CAYOGU010000015.1 coordinate 12,909, forward strand.
AGACGGCCCGGATCACGGGCTCCGACCTGGTCCTCAAGGAAGGGGATATCGTCACGCTGAACGGGACCCGGGGGCACGTCTACCTTGGCACGCTGCCCATGATGGACGCCAGCGAGAACCCTCGCTTCCAGCGTTTCATGACCATGGCCGACAAGTTCCGCACGATGGGCGTGCGGACCAATGCCGACACCCCGGAGGATGCCCGTACCGCCCGCAGCTTCGGCGCCGAGGGAATCGGCCTCTTCCGGACGGAGCATATGTTCTACGGGGCCGGCTCCGACCAGCCCCTCTTCTTCCTGCGCAAGATGATCCTCAGCAAGACGGCAGAGGAGCGCAAGGTCGCCCTCGCCGAGCTCTATCCTTTCGTCAAGGCCTCCCTGAAGGGGACGATGGAGGCGATGGAGGGGCTCCCGGTGACGATCCGGCTGCTCGACCCGCCGCTCCACGAGTTCGTGCCGCAGGGGGCGGAGAAGCAGGCCGAACTGGGACGCGCCCTGGGCATCCAGCCCGAGGAGATCAAGAAGCGCGGCGAGGACCTGCACGAGACCAACCCGATGATGGGTCACCGCGGGATCCGCCTCGGGATCACTTATCCGGAGGTGAGCGAGATGACGATCCGCGCTATCTTCGAATGCGCCGCCGAGTTGATCCAGGCCGGCAAGAAGTGCATCCCGGAGATCATGGTCCCGGTGACCTGTGACGTCTCCGAACTCGAAATCACCAAGAGGATCACCGACGCGGTTCACGCCGAGATCCTCCAGCGGTTCGGCCTGTCCGCATTGGAGTACAAGTACGGGACGATGATCGAGATCCCCCGCGCCGCGCTCCTCGCCGACCGGATGGCCCGAAGCGCCGAGTTCTTCTCCTTCGGCACCAACGACCTGACGCAGCTCACCTTCGCCTTCAGCCGCGACGACATCGGGGCCTTCATGAACGACTACCTCGATCAGAAGCTCCTTCCGGCCGATCCCTTCCAGACGATCGACCAGGACGGCGTCGGCCAGCTCATCACCATGTCCGTCAAGAAGGGACGGGCCACGAGGCCGGAGCTGAAGGTCGGCATCTGCGGCGAGCAGGGGGGCGATCCGGCCTCCGTGGAGTTCTGCTTCAGGAACAAACTGACCTACGTGAGCTGCTCGCCCTTCCGCGTGCCGATCGCACGGCTCGCGGCGGCGCAGGCGGCAATCAAGGCCGGCAAGAAAGGCAAGAAGAAGTAGACATTCCACGACCAAGGCGCGGGACAGGCGGAGCATGCCCCGCGCTGAAGCAACGAACGCAAGAGCGGCGGTGGCCCGGAGTCCCCGCCGTTCTTCTTTTTTATTCCAACTGCTCCGATGTCAGGAGGCAGGATCGGCCCTTCGCCAGGAGGGGTTCGGCAGCGGCCGGTCCCAAAAGGCCCCCCCTCGTTTCTCATCCGCCCATGGCGAAATCCCGTTGACATGCAGGGCGGCTTCC
>CAYOGU010000015.1:14373-21665 GCA_964403345.1 uncultured Syntrophus sp.
CATTACCCTTACCCTTCCGTAAGGCCATGGCGATTCCGGCCCGCGGTCCAACAACGACGAGGAGGGGGTTCGTGCAAAACAGAACGGTCCTGTTCATCAACCCCGATGTCCCAGGGGCGTCCAGCTCCAGCCCTCCGATGGGGGCCCTCTTCCTGGCGGCCTATGTCCGGGAACGGTTTCCCCAGTACCGGTTCCAGCTCCTGGACTGGACGGCCGATCGGCCGTCCCTCCAGGCCCAGGCCGACATCCTGAGGGAAACCAAACCCGCCATCGTGGGGGTCACCACGTTCACCGATTATCTGCGGCCCGCTTTGGACCTGGCCGGGCTCGTCAAGGAGACCCTGCCCGAATGCAGCGTGATCTTCGGAGGACCCCATGTCAGTGCCCGGCCCGACGATGCCTACCCCAACGTGGATTGCGTCGTCGCCGGGGAGGGAGAATTGGCCTTCGCCGAACTGCTGACCCTTCACGACAGGGGCGGCGCGCTTCCCCCCGTGTACTTCAACGAACACTACCTGGAAGACATCAACTTCCACCCCGCCTGGGACCTGGTCCGGGATTGGGGGAAGTACCAACCCACCGGATTCTTTTTCGGCATCCGCCAACAGGCCTGGGTCATGGCCAGCCGGGGATGCCCCTATAACTGCGTTTTCTGCGCCGGAGGGGTCTTCCGCCGGTCGCGCCCAAGGCAGCGGTTCCGCGATCCCGCGAACGTCATGGAGGAGATCCGCTTCCACCAATCCCTGCACCCCACCCGGGCCATCTTCTTCGTGGACGACGAGTTCAACACCAACATCGACTGGGCCAAGGAGGTCTGCGGCCGCCTCGCCAGCGAGAGGATCGGGCTCCCCTGGGCGACCTCCATGCGGACGACGGAGAAGCTCTTTGACGAGGGTCTGCTGTCGGTCGCCAAGAAGGTGAACTGCCGGGCCGTGGCCATGGGGCTGGAGAGCGGAAACGACGAGGTGCTCAAGTCCATCAAAAAGGGAACCACGGTGGAATTCAACCTCAGGGCCCTGAGGCTCCTGAAGCAGCACCGGATCATGGCCCACGGCAATTTCATCCTCGGGCTCGCATGGTACGGCCCCGACGGAAAGCCGGACGGAGAACGGCTCGAACAGGCGATGGACACCCTGAATTTCATCCGGGACGTCACCCGCAAAGGGCTCCTGTCATCGGTCAGCATCTCGATCGCAACGCCCTACCCCGGCTCCGAGCTGGGAAAGCTTGTCGATGAATTCAACATGAACTACCTGGAGGACACCTCCCACCTGGGGGTCGATGCGGTCAACCGGCAGTTGATCGTCTTCAGGCACCCCCGGCTGAGCCCCGAGCAGATCCAGGAGTGCTACCAGCAGGCCTGGCAATCGGTGATCTACAACGTCCCCATGCTGGTCAAGCGGTTCCTGAACATCTCCCGGCCCGAAGAACTGATCGACAACCTCAAGCTGGGCTATTTTCTCGGGAAGAAGCTCCTGAAGGGAAAAAGGAATCTGCGCAACATCGACAATATGTTGAAGTAGGATGCCCCGGCCATTGCTCCCCCCGGGGCATCCCCTTGTCCGTCGTCGGAAAGTTTCGGAAGGCCCCAATCCCAGCAGCCATGGGCTCGCCGGCACCGAGAAGCCGCGTCCTCAGCCCGAAGAGGTCCTCCAGATCCCATCCTCCATCACGATCCTCGTCGTCTCGCCGGGGCGAGCCGGCCGCTTCAGGGCCTCAATGGAGTACGCCGGATCGCTGGGAAGAAGGACGCCATAGCCTTTCTCCGACCGGAAGGCTTCGGTGAGGGTCGTTTCGATCTCCCGCGCCCGAGCGGCCTCCGTGAGGGCCTCGATGCCGGAGAAACCCCGCAGCTCCTCGACGGTCTTGAGCGTAGGGGGCATCAGGACGATCCGCCCCGCCGCGTGCTCCGCCAGGGCTTCGTCGGGCGTCATCCAGCGGGATTCCGTCAGCTCCATCCGGTCGTGGGTGGGGCGCTGGCCTTCGGGGACCCGGGCCAGGAAGAAGCGGGTGTCGAACCGGCGGGGCTCGGCCTCGGGGGTGATCCAGTGTGAATAGGGCACCAGCCGATCCGGGGCGTAGCGAAGCCCCTCCTGCCGCGCGAGCTCCGCCAGGGACAGCCGGCCGTCATGGAGCGCCATGCGATGGACGGCGAAGCGGGCGGCCTGCTCAGGATCGGTCAGATCGACCGTCCCCCCGGAGGCCCCACAGGCCAGCAGGACACCCGACTCCTCGAAGGTCTCGCGGATTGCCGCCATGAAGAGTCCCAGGGCCTTCGCCCCGGAAAGGCCCGGTTCCTGGAGGAGCCGCCGGGCGTCGTCTCCGCCGAAGCCGCAGCAGCAATCCTGAAGATCCGGGGCCGAGTCGGCCTCCTCCAAGCGGCCGCCTGGGAAGACGAAGGCCCCTCCCATGAAGGACTGGTCGCGGCGGCGGCGCATGAGGAGGAACTCGAAGGGGCCGCCAGTCCCCTCGCGCAGGAGGACCACTGTCGCCGAATCCTGCGGCGCCCTGCCGGTGCGGCCTCCCTCCCTGCTGTAGAATTTCCCGATCTCCAAAATTTCCATCTCCTAATTTTCCTATTTCGCGATCATCCCCCCGTCGTTGACCACCACATGGCCCGTCATGTAGGCCGATGCGTCGGAGGCGAGAAACACGGCCAGGGCCTTGATGTCGTCGATGCCACCGATCCTTCCCAGGGGGATCGCCGCGGTGACCATGTCGCGGGCCGCCTTGAACTCCGGCTTTTCGAGGTATCCCATCATGTCGGTCATGAAGAAGCCCGGGGCGATGGCGTTGACCCTGATCCGGTGGGGGGCCAGCTTGACCGCCAGGTTCATCGTAAGCAGGTTGATCGCCGCCTTGGTCGAGTTGTAAGGGACCGCCGGGTGGAGCGCCTCGTCCGAACCCCGGAACCCCATGACGGACGAGAGGTTGATGATGTTGCCGCCCCCCTGGGCCTTCATGACGTTGGCGACCTTCTGGGTGAGGATCCAGACCCCTCGGACATTGACGTTGAAGAGCTGATCCCACTTCTCGAGTGGGAAATTCAACGTGGGCGCTCCCCAGGTCGCCCCGGCGTTGTTCACCAGGATGTCGATCCGGCCGAAGCGGGCCGTCACCTCCTGGACCATCCGGTCGATCTCCTCCTCCTTGGCCATGTCGCAGGCGAAGGGAAGAACCCGGACGCCGAAGGCGCCTCCCAGCTCGCCTGCCGCTGCCTCGAGGTTCTTCATCTTTCTCGACGTCAGGGCCAGATCGGCCCCCGCCTCGGCCAGCCCCGTGGCGATGAACTTGCCGATCCCCCTGCCGCCGCCCGTGACGAGGGCGACCTTGCCGTTGAGCTTGAACAGATCGAACAGTTTCATGGGCACCTCCTCGATGGGTTGTGGGACCCGAGGCGTCCGGGCCGGCCCGCCTCAGGAGAGCATCAGGACGAACTTCTCGTAGAGGTCCTTCTGGAAATGGTGGATCATCTCTTTCTTCATGAGGATCAGGGCGCTGAAAGGGTCCATCTTCTTGCGATAGGGCCTGTTCGACGTGAGCGCGTCGAATACGTCGGCCAGGGAGCAGATCTTCCCGTAGAGATGGATCTCCTCTCCCCGAAGCTCCTTGGGATACCCCGTGCCGTCATACCGTTCGTGATGCTGCAGGACGATGGTCTTGCATTCCTCGGTCATCTGCTGGGCCTCATAGAGGAGCTGGTAGCCAAGGACCGGATGCCTGCGCATCACGGCCATCTCCTCCGCAGTCAGACGCCCGGGCTTGTTGATGATGGCCTGGTCGATCTGGACCTTGCCCAGGTCGTGGAGGAAAAAGCCGATTCCCAGTTCGTGCATGTTGTGGCCGTTGGACCCCCGGAAGAGGATCTTGGACATTGCGACACCCAGGAGTCCGACGTTCACTGAATGGGTGTACGTGTAGAAGTCGTGGCTCGTGATCTTCGTCAGGTAGGTGGTCGTCGCATCGTCGGTCAGGATCAGCTCGACGATCTCCGTGATCACCTCCCTGGCCGCACGGATGTTTTTCGCCGTCGGCTCGCTCAGAAGGCCGTTCATCATTGTCATGGCGCTGTCCCGAACGATCCGCGATTTGTCCTCGGCCGGCAGCTTGCGGTCCCGGATCGCCTCCCGGATCGTATCCTTCACGAGATCCGGCTTCGCCTGCTCCAAATCCTTGGGTTTCCGGGAAGGCCTAGCGGGCTGCTTCTGGGCAGCATCCGCGGGACCGGGCGGGGTGTCTGGGGGCTTCGGCGCCGGTGCGGCTCCGCGGTCCACGTCGATCAGGACCTCGGCAAGGCCGGCCTCGATGATCCGATCGATCTGTGACCGGGAAGTCAGGCGGAATTTGTTCTTTAAGAAGGGATGGGCTTCCCAGGAGGTGGGCATGACGACGTACATGCCCACCTGAAGCTCAGCCGCGCGGATCTTCTTCAGGTTCATGCTTTCACTCTGTCAATTCCGCCCCGCTTCGGACTGGCCATGGCAGTGGATGACGATCATGGCCCTGATCGTTCTGGCCTCGCGCTCCAACGGTTTCCTGACGACTGCAGAGGAGATCCTGGGACCCGGGCCGGGGTTCAGTCTGGGGGCCCACAATCCATTTCCGCCGCCATTCTATAGTCTCTGACGCCTTTGTCAATACAAAAGGGACCGAGGCATCGTCTCCGTCCGGGCAGAGACGGCCACAGGCCAAACGATTGCATGTCCTTCCGGAGGCCCACTCATCCAAGCCCCAGCGACCGCAGCGGCATCATCAGTCTGATGGCGAGTGCCATTGAAAATTGCAGGAAGAATGACGATCCGTTGGCCCGATAACATCCCATGGTGGCATCGAAATATAGCGAACCACACGATAGAGGGCAAGCCCCTCCATGCCAATTTACTCAGTGACCCGGTCCGACATCATCGGACCGTGTCCGGTCCTGGCGGATAAGTTCCGACGGAAGCGGACAGATTCCCCCGCTGCCGGACCCCACAGCCATCCCGGGGCTGTCCCAAGAAAATAAATAACAATCTGTTATCACTAGGCATATTTTTTAATCCCCGTCCTCTCCCAGAGCAGCCAATGTGGCATGTCTGTTGCTACTGATCGGAGGGCAAAGCCCGGCGGAGCTTTCACACGGGTCTGGTCAAACGCGCCGGCAAGGCGGCTCCGTCTCTTCGGACCTCCATCGGAGGCCCGATGGAAGACAGGCGGATCGGCGGCGGATCGGTGAAACAGGGGCAATGCCTCGCCATTCATTGGCAAGTCCAAGCGATTACACGGATTGATCATGTTCGTCAGGGAGGTTGAAATGAAGATGAATCTGCAGAAGAAGGTCTTATTACCGACCATCGTGCTGGTGGTCGTGGTGATGGGAATCTCCGCCGGAGTCAGTTTTTTCTTGTCCAAAGAGGGCTTTCAGGGGGATGCCGTCGAATACATCGCAATCACCGCCCGGTCGCGGGCCGAGTTGGTGGATGAATGGATCGGCAGTGCCAAGGGAACGATCCAGATCGCCGCAAAGCGGGCGGAATACGAGGGCGTCCTGAAGAAGGACTCCGAGGACAACATCCAAAACGCCAATGCCAAAATGGCCCAAGACACAAAGGACAACGACATCTTCACCCGCATCAACCTTGTCAATGCCGAGGGGGTGGCCCGGGCGTCCTCCTTCGCCGATGCGGTGGGCAAGCTGAAGGTGGCCGACCGCGATTATTTCAAGAAGGCCATGCAGGGTGAAGTGGTCGTGTCGGATGTCTTCGTTTCCAAAACAACGGGTGAGCCGACCCTGTCCGTCGCCGCTCCGATCAAGGACGGCGGGAAAATCACCGGCGTGATCTTCGGCGTGCCCGATCTCGTCAAATTCAGCCAACACTTCGTGGCGGCGGTGAAGATCTTCGATACGGGCTACGTCGCCGTGCTAGACAAGGCGGGGAACATCCTCGCCCACAAGGACAAGAATCAGATTATGAAGATGAAGGTCAGCGAGCACGAGTGGGGCAAACGGATGCTCAACGGCAAGGAGGGCCACATCACCTTTGACTTCGGCGGCAAGCGGAACACCGCTTATGTCGTGCCCTGCAAGAACGTCGACTGGACCGTGGCCGTCGTCGTACCGGAAAGGGAGGTCTATGCCAAATCCTACCGCATCTCCTTCATCAACCTCGGCATATTCGTCATCGGCCTTGTCCTGATCGTTGTGGCCCTCTACCTCGTGGTCCGCTCCATCGTTCGCCCCATTACCCGGATCACGGGAGGGATCCACACGGGGGCCAACGAGGTCGAATCCGCATCCTCCATGGTTGCCTCGTCGAGCCAGTCGCTGGCCGAAGGTGCATCGGAACAGGCCTCCTCCCTGGAGGAAACCTCTTCCTCCCTGGAAGAGATGTCCTCCATGACCAAGCAGAACGCCGAAAATGCCAACCAGGCTAAGATCCTGGTGACCGATGCCCGGGGAATCGTGGAAAAGGTAAACGACAACGTGACCCAGATGACGCAATCCATTGCGGAGGTGACGCAGTCGAGCGAGGAGACTGGGAAGATCGTCAAGACCATCGACGAGATCGCTTTCCAGACGAACTTGCTGGCGTTGAACGCCGCCGTGGAGGCCGCCCGTGCCGGCGAGGCAGGCGCGGGATTCGCCGTGGTGGCGGACGAGGTGCGTAACCTGGCAATGCGCGCCGCGGAAGCGGCAAAGAACACCTCTTCCCTGATCGAGAACACGATCGCCACGGTCAGGAAGAGCAACCAACTGACCCAGATGACTCGGGAGTCCTTCCAGGAGAACGCCGCCATTTCTGACAAGATCGGCAATCTCATCAACGAAATCGCGGCCGCTTCGCAAGAGCAGGCCCAGGGAATCTCCCAGATCAGTCGGGCCGTGGCGGAGATGGACAAGGTGGTCCAGCAAACGGCAGCCAACGCCGAGGAATCGGCCAGTGCCTCCGAGGAGATGAACGCCCAGGCCATTCAGATGCGGGGTTATGCCGAGGAACTGGCCAGGATCATCACGGGAAGGAAGCAGGAGGTCCGCCGGGACGGCGGTGCCCCTTCAACGGGAAACGCCCCTGTGCCATCGGTGCCTCGGATCGAGGCGTAGGGACACAGGGGACCGGTGTAATCTAGAAAGGGGGGCCGATCGGCCCCCCTTTTTTATACTGTCCATGGGGTTACGGGGAAATCAAGATGGTTCGATGGCAAAGACATTGAAAGGGTCGTTTTCCACCACCAAGACCGTCACATGGTCGAAATAAAGAAGAGAGCCTCTGGAATGTCAAGGCTCGAATCCTCCTTGATCTCTGTCCCCGCTT
>CAYOGU010000016.1:0-21338 GCA_964403345.1 uncultured Syntrophus sp.
TCCGCCTGCGTCGTCAAGAACCTTGGACTCGGTGACGCCGTTCTTGCTGATCGACAGGATGTTGCCGCCGGTGGCCGTGTAGGTCACTGCGTAGGCGCCCGTCGCCGCGTTGGTCACGGTCACGTCGTAGATGTTGGCAATGGAATTCCATGAACTGGATGTGTTGCCGGCGCTGAAGGTGCCGTCCACCAGTTTGGTCCCGGCGTACTTGGTCGAATCGGCGATCCGGTCGATTTCCGAAACCAGGGTGTTGTACTCGGCGGCAACCTTGCTGATGTCCGTCCCGACGTTGGCGGAGGCGGCCTGCGTGGCCAGCTCCTTCATACGGGTGAGGATGTCGCCGACGCTGCTCATGGCGCCTTCCGCCACCTGGAGCAGAGAGTTGGCTTCCGTGATGTTCCTCTGGGCAACCTTAACCGAGGCGATGTCCGCGCGGAAGCTCTGGGAGATGGCGAGCCCTGCCGCGTCGTCCTTGGCCGAGTTGATCCGGTAACCGGAGGAAAGTCTCTCGAGAGACTTGCTCATCCCCGCGTCGGAAACACTCAGGTTCTTCTGAGCGTTCATTGCCGAAATGTTGTTCTGAATTCTGAATCCCATGATTGTAATCCTCCTTGATTGTGTTTTTTAATCTGGCATCCTTGCCATATTGGTTAAAGGGTTTCCTGTTTGACGGGGACTTTTTCTTTCCGTTTCCCCGCACCGTTGCCGCGAGCCGTTTCACCTCCTCCCTAGGGAACTTTGCTCTTTTGACACTCTTATCGGCGCGGGGAAGAGGAAACTTTAATTCTTTTCGAAAATAGGAAAATGATTGGGTTGTAACTCTTGGATTAAATGACGTTCGTGATTGGAGAAAGATATCAGGCGGGGCCGCCTGCGCCCTTCTCGACGCCCTGCAGAAGGCGGTCGAAACGGGCATGATCGAAGCGGGCAGGATCGATCTGGACGGCCAGCTGGAGGGCCCTCTCGGCCAGCGGCCATTGGCGGCGGAGACAGAAGGTCTCGGCAGCCTCGTAGGCAAGCGGGCCCAGTACGGGGGGCGCTTGAAGAGCGGATGGGGCGGGGCCCTCATGGGCCAGGGTCGCCTCATGGGCTAGGATGAGCCACTGGAGGGCCCTTTCGTCCATCTGGCGGTCCAGATAGAAGCGGCAGATGGTCTCGGCCCTCCCTTGCCGGCGGCCCGAATCCTCGAAGGAACGGCGGAAAAGGGCATCCGCTGACTCATAATCCTTTTCGATGAAATGGAGGCAGGCGAGGCCGAAGAAGATCTCGTTGCGCTTGGTCAGGCTGTGACAGTAGAAGCTCCCGATGAGCGACGGATCCTTCGTGAAGGCCTCGTGGATCTCGAGATAGCGGTAGGACATGGCCCGGCACCGCTCAGCGTCCTGCCTCTTGAAGTAGACCGAGGCCAGCATATGGCAGATGTCCAGGTGCAGCGGGAAGAATTCGAGGGCCTCCAGGCCGACCCGCTCGGTGGCCTCCAGATCGCCCATGGCGAAGTATCCTTGGGCGACGGTGTAGAAGGTGGTCACGAAGAACTCGTGCCTCAACCCCTTTTGCCGCCTGATCGCCAAGGCCATCTCCCCGTGCTCGACGGCCTTGTCGAATTCCCGGTGCATGGAATAGGAGGACGACAGTTGATAGCGGCTGTAGACGTCCTCCGGGTCGGCCGCCAGCATCTGCTCGAGGAGGGTCGTGGTCCGGATGTGCTTGGCCTCCATCTTCTCCGGCGTCAGGTCGTAACCGTAGTGCCTGACCCGGACCGGGCAGAATCCCCCCCTGCCCCTGGTCTGGAGCTGGTTGTGGACCTTCCTCTCGAAATTCATCCCCATCCCGTTGCGGAAGAAGCGGATCAGGTTGAAGACGCCGTGGACCGAGCCGTCCTTTTTGATGTCGTGGAACTGGCAGTTGTAGAAGTCGGCCTTCCCCTCCCGGGCGATGGCCCTCAACTGGGGACCGTCCTCCACGAAGAGTTCCTCGTCGGCATCCAACTGCAGGATCCAGTCGCCCGTGGCGTAGGCCAGGGACTGATTTCTGTGCTTGCTGAAATCATTCTCCCAGGGATGATGGTAGATCCGGGCGCCGTAGCCTGCCGCAATCGCCACGGTCCGATCCGTCGATCCCGTGTCCACGACGACGATCTCGTCCACGAAGTCCCGGGCGCTTTTCAGGCAGCGGCCGAGGCAGGATTCCTCGTTCTTGACGATCATGCAGAGGGATACGGTCGGCTTGTCCTTATCGTTCACAAGATCCACCTTTTATATCCTCGAATGATACTTCCGCAGGCCCGGTGCGCCTGCCTGTTCCAAGCAGTCTAGCACATTTCCCCATGATCCGGTCATTTTTCATGACGGTTCCGACCGCCGCCACCCGGGCACGCCGTCAGGCCCGGCGCCGTCACCGGCATGCTCAACCGTTAAGTTGCAGGTTCAGGGCCTCCACGTTATTCAGGGTGTCCGGGTGGCCCGGAACGATCGCCAGCGATTTCCGGAAACAGGCGATCGCATCCTCCCGCTTGCCGCTCCGGGCCAGAAGGACCCCCAGATTGTTGTAGGCATCGGCGGAAAAAGGGTTGAGCTCCACGGCCTTCTGAAAGAAACGGAAGGCCTGCTGATCCTTGCCGATGTGGAGGCATGCCTCGCCGAGGCCGTTGTAAGTCCGGAAGTCTTCCGGATTGAGTTCCCGCGCCTTCATATATCTTTTAAGGGCCGAATCCAGGCGGCCGCTTTGAAGATCCGCCTCCGCAAGGACCCGAAGGAGGATCGCCGCTTGCCCGGAATCACCGGATTTTGGGGATTCCCCCTGACGGTCCTCCAGTCCCTTCGGGACATCGATGTCCCCGCCTTTGGCCAGGATCAACCGGACGGTTGCCTCGTAATCCCCCGGATACAGATGAAGGGCCTTTTCCAAACGGGTGACGGCCACCCCGGTGCCGCCCTCCGTCAGGGCCGCAATCGCCTTATCGACCAGGATCTCCTTGTAGATCCGGTCATCCCTCCGATAGAGGGGGAAGTCCAGCGTCGCTCCGTTCTGGGTGCGGATGACGTTTCCCTGGGGATCGGTCAACCGGAAGTCCTGCTGCAGCCGATAGGGGATCCCGATCGCATCGGACAGGCGCTGCATGTTCCAGCCATCGTCCACTTTGTAATTGTAGAAGACGATCCATTCCGGCGGATTCTCCCTCAGGGCATCGACCAGTTTCCTCTCCTCCCGGGGGTCGTGGATCCTCCGGTGGTGCGCGTAGAGAATCAGATAGCCCGGATCGAAAGCCTCCCGCTCCGCGTACAGGTGGATCGAAGGCTGATCGCCCCAAACCAGCAATCGATCCGCCTCATTGGAATGCTGCCGGACATATCGCCCCAGGGACCCGGCCAGTCGGAAAAGGGAACCCAGGGCCGATCCCATATAACCCCATACGTCAGCTTGTGATCTCGCATAAGAGCGGACAATCGTCCGGAACAGGGTAAACAGCGGGATGGCCAGGACGAAGGCCAGCGTCCACCCCAAGAGGCCGCCGTCACGAATGACCGGCAAGAGATCATTGATCGTCATGGCAGCCAGGACGCTGAGCGGCGCCCAGCAGGAATTGAAATGGGGGGTGTAGTAGTTCTTCTGGAACTGCTGGGTCAGCAGGAAGACCACAAAAAGCAGAGCCATCGCAAAGGCCAAAGGATCGAATTCACGGAACAGGAGGATGATCTGCACCGCCGCGAGGATCAGGACGGGATAGAGGTCCTTGACCGCCGGGAGCATGAATTGTTTGAACGCCGCCCCCTGCTGGCGGGAATCCATTTGATAATGTTGCCTGATATAGATCTGGAATTGCTCGTCATGAAGCCCGTCGGGCAGGAAGCGCATGAAAGGACGTCCTTTGAACCGCTCCAGGAACATCGCCAGAAGGCTCAGCACCGGTCCGAAGGTCATCAAGAGATAATCGGCCACCGCCGCCTTGCCGTATCCCCGGAGGAGAAGCATGGGGAAGAGGTTCAGGCCCACGAAAGCCGTAAAATAGAACAGACAGGGGACCAGGGGGGACTTCAGAAAAAGGAAGCTCACCGGCAACAGAAAAGCGGGCAGCAGTGCGATGGGCTTGATCTGCACCGCCCATCCGGCCATGAGTCCGGCAAGAAGAAAATACCCCATGTGGCCGGTCAGGAATCCGTAATAGGAGAAAATGATGCCCAGATTGATCGGCAGGATGAGAAAATTCTCCGCATAGGTAAGGAAAAACAGCGTGTTGGGTATCGCCGTCACCATGAGAAAGAGCAAGGCGGCTATCAGCGGAAGGACGCCTTCTGCCGAGAAGATGGAGACCAGCCAGTACACCGACAGCGCATTGCCGATATACCAGCATGACTTATAAACATAGAAGAACCTGACGTCCCGCCAACCGATGCCATTGTAGAGGACGGCCGTCATCCATTGAATGCCGAAGTATCCGATCACCCTGAGATTGTTCTTGAATAGTCTTGCGCCCCGCTTCCAGAAGACGGCAAGGTAGAACCAGTTGCCGTCATCCTCGGAAAGAGGCTTCCTGAGCATGGGGATGTGCAGGAGCACACCGGCCACCATGACGATTCCTATCCAAACGGAATGTTCCATGTCGGATCCCCGATTACCGAGCTAGAAATGGACTTCCCTTTTCCCGCATGACCGCCAAGGGACGGTCCGGCTTGATCCCATCCCTCACCGCCGTCTGATCACCCGGCCGGGCACGCCGACCACCACGGAAAATGGTTCAACGGATTCGAGCAGGACCGTTCCGGCACCCAGGACGGATCCGTTGCCAATGGCAATACCCATCGGGATGGAACAGTGCATGCCGATCCATACGTCATCGCCGATGGTCACCGGCTGTTTCTCATCCCCCTGGCTGCGGATGGGCATATCCGTCCTGGCGAAGACGTGTCCGGTGGAGACGATCGTGGTATGGGTGGCAATCCCGCAATGAGACCCGATCCGCACCTGCCCCCCCCCGTACACGACCACATAGGGCCCGATGGCCGTCTGATCGCCTACGGTGATACAACCGCCCTGAGAATGAAGGTATGCCCCTTCATGGATCTCCACCCCTTTTCCGACCGCGATGCCGTCCCCGCTGGCGATGAGCGTGCAACGCCCGGGGATCATCGTGCCACGGCCCAGGACGATATTAAAGGGATAGTGGATGTCCGTGCTCGGCGAAACAAGGCAGCGCCAGCGCGCGGACAGATACAGGGCGACCAGCAACCTGGGGGCGGGTTTTCTCGCCAGGAGGTCGGCCAGGGCGCGAAGATGGCTGAGACACCGTTTAAGCATGGTCCGCCCTCTTGACCCCTCGCACGACGAAAATCGTCGCCGATTTCATTCTGCCGGCCTGCGCCTGAATGACTTGGCCGTCGATGCCCTGTTGCCTCATTTTCTCGATAATCTGGCCGGGCGAATAGAAGGTCTTGAAAGGAGGGTAGAACCAATCCTCCACCTGCACCTGAATGGAGACGTTGTCGGGACGTAGATTGATCTCCTGCCCCTTCATCTTCACAGCGAGCCTCGTCAGGCCGGCAAAAAAATCCAGGACGAACTGTTTCCTCTTTCCGGTGGAGAAGAACCTCCGGAATAGATGCCTCAGGAATTGGTGAATCGGCGAAAGCCATGTCTTCAGGTAAACGCCGAGATAAATCACCCCCCCGGGTTTGACGACCCTGAAGATATGATTGAAAACCAGTTCCGGCCTGGGGGCCATCATGGCGACCCCCCAGCACCAGACAAGATCAAAGGAACCATCCGGCATGTCCAGGTGCTGCAGATCTTCCTGATGGAAGGATATATTGGGCCTCCCGAATTTTTCTGCAATCATCTTCGCAGTTTCAATGCACTTTCCGGAGAGATCGACCGCCGTCACCTCGTCGCTGAACTCAGAAAGGACGACCGAACACACCCCATGCCCGCAACCGGCATCGAGGGACCGGCCTGCATGCTTTTCCCGGATTGTGGCAAGCATGTATTTCTTGGTCTCTTCATAGTGAGGAACGCTTCTCGGCCAGAATTGGTCGTAGAATGTCTTGGTTTTTTCATCCACGGTCAGACCCTCCTTGTCACGGTCAGGATGACGGGCTCGAAAGAGCCGGAACGGACCAAGGCCTTGGTGATGAAACGGACAAGCCCCAATCGGCGGGCGATGCGGATCCATTTCTTCACTTTTCCCAGCCCCGCCCATTCCTTGATGTCCGAAGTCAACATCCGTCTTTCGAAGACCTCGGCCCCATAGGTTAAGACATGGGCCTCGCGAAAATCCCTCATCCACGCCTTTACTTGGCGGTAATTGAGCAGCTTCAGGGTCTCCATGAAAGCGGGGTCCCTTCCCCAAAGCCTCACCCAGATCTTCCCCATCCGGTTGTTCAGATAGGGTATCCAGGGAATGGCGTAATGGCCCTCAAAGAACGACCCGTAATTGGGAAAGACGAACTGAAGGAAACCGCCCGGCTTGAGAACCCGAAGCGATTCGCGAAGCACGGCCCGGGGGTCCTCGGTGTGTTCAAGGACCGTCGAGGAGAATACAAGGTCAAACGTGCCGTCCGGGAAAGGAATTTTCTCTCCCTTCCCGTTGATCACGGCTTCTGCCGGCACCCCGTACTCGGCGGCGATCTGCCGGGCCAGTGCATACGACGTGTCAAACCCCTTTTCCGCGGGCTCGATACCGACCGTGTCGCATCCATAGTCCCTTCTGGTAACGAAAACGAACAGCCCAAAACCGCACCCCACCTCAAGGATCTTTTTCCCTGACAGGGCATCGATCTTCAATCCGGTTGTTTCGCAGAAGAGGCGTACCTGGTCGTGAACCTTTTCCTCGTCAACGACGTCGCGGGCACACTTTTCCGCCGGAAGCCTGGCGATCCTCTCAAAAAAGACGCCATAACTGGCAATGACTTTTTCCAGTAGCTGGGGGGAGATGCGTACCATCAGCCAGCCCCCCTATGTTTGATAAAGACGAATTCATTGCATCCCGTCGGGACCTCAGACGCCTCGTACCTGACGCAGGAAAATCCAAGAGGCTGCAGGATCGATTCGATTTCCTCCCGGGTCGCGTATTCGTATGGATAACCGCCAATCCAGTCGACCACGTCGTAATAGAAATCCATCCCGCGGTTTTTCCGAAAGGGATTCTTCCCGGTCACACAGAACTTCGCGGTTGCGATGATCGGATAGAAAAAGGCCGTCAGCACCGGTCTGAACCATCTCGGCGAGGAGCCATAAATCCATTTGACGAACAGCCATGCCAGGGAAGACCAATGGCGGTTGTAAATCGCCAGGGCCAGGTGGCCGTCGTCATCAACCAGCGATGCGGCGTTTTGGATGGCCGACCTCATGTCGCCGGTATGGTGCAACACGCCCCATGAATGCACGACGGCAAATCTTCGCGCCGGCCCGTTGAGCGCGGCGATGCGGGAGCGCACCCCGGCGTCCAGGAACGATCCGATGACCACCGGAACATTTCCGTTGGCATGAAGCAGCGATGCCGTAATCCGGAGGGCCTCTTCACATTTCGGGTTGATGTCGTTGCCAAAGACCCGTGCTCCGGCCTCCTGGGCAAAAAGAAGGTTGAGCCCCTGACCGAAGCCGATATCCAGAAAAGACTTCCCGTTGAGGGGGATGCCGTCAAAGAGCCGCAGAAAATCGCAGCGGGCCTGCTCCACCTTCTCAGGGGTCAGGGCATGCCTTGAGAAATCGATCCAGTTTTGACCGAAGTCGAATTGCCGAAGCTTCATGGTCATGAATCCGTAAGAATCTGCTGGGCCGACGAGCGCCACGAAAAATGCCCCAGCACCGTTTCCCGCGCCCGAGCACCCAATCCATTGATGTCCGTGCAGGACATGACTTCCCGCATCCGCCTGCCCAGACCGTCCCGGTCGTCCAAATCAAACATGAACCCGTTCCTGCCATGGACGACCACCTCGTTGTTGCCGCCGATATTGCTCGCGATCACGGGAAGACCGCAGGCCATCGCCTCCAGGAGCGTGTTCGGCAGACCCTCCTGTGAGGACGGATGAACCAGGCAATGGGCACTCTGATAGAATTCCCGGAGCGTCTCTTTGTCGCTCCAGGAATGGAGGGTCACGGCGGATGAAAGCAAACGGGAAGCCCGTATCCTTTTCACCAGCGAACCTTTTTCCGGTCCATCCCCCACAAGGGCCAACACGGCCCCATGGGGGGCGATGTGCTTCTCGAATTGTTCGATCAGGTATATCAGTCTCTTCTGGACGACAAATCGTCCCACGAACAGGAACGTAAAAGGCTTCCCATGGTCGCGACGATCGCCGGGTTGGAAGAAATCCGCATCCACGCCATTGGGAACCCTGTCCACGGAAATCCCCAAACGGCGACCGGTTTCCATGGCCAAGGCCTGCAAGCCGGCACTGTTGGCAATGATACGCCCTGCCCCTTTCCATATCCTGTCGGTCAAGGGAAGGGTCCATCTGTGGAAAAGCGCCAGCTGGTCGGGCAGGAAGCCGGGGACATCGCCGCCCCTGAGCAGGACAATGTATGGCAGCTTTGCCATCCTGAAAAGCCGGTAGGCGATCCACCCGGAAGGGAGGGCAAAAAAGGAGACGGTCAGATCATAGGATCGTCGCCGACAGAGGTCCCGGGCCTTGCGATACCCCCGGACCATATAATCCAACATCTCCAGCGGATTGGACTGTTCCATCCTTTTCCGGCGTGACCGGACCCGATAGATCGTCATTTGATCCGATTCGTTCACGATTTCATCGAGCCCTGGAAACCAGGTGGTAACGACATCGATGCCCAGCCCCATCTTGCTCCACTCCCGGCAAAGGAAGTGGGTGGCATTGCCTGCCCCCCCTCCCAGCGGCGGGTACTCATAGTTGAGCACCAGGATCGTTTCGGGCCTCTTCATCATTTCTTCGTCCCACCGAACTTCCAGGAATTCCCGTTTCTGGAAAGGATATAACTATTTTCGAGATCGGACCTGTCCAGCCATGCGGCAATGGTTTCCCTCCGGATATAAGTGGTCTGGGGGGAGACGAGTTGATCGAAGGCCACATGATGATGAAAGGCAAAGCGGTAGCTGCCGATCCATTTGAGATAACCGTAGAGGGGCACCAGCCTCTCGAAGGGATCCCGGCGCAGTCGTTTGACGAGCTGGGAAGCCAGAAAGAACGGGACGGCCAGGGGAAGCGCCAGGGCATACTTGTTCAACCGCCAGGGCAACCGGGAGGCGATCCTTCTGATCGGTTCGAGCAAGGTCCTGATCAGAAAGTTCCCCTCGTATCCGTAAACCCAGCAGTGAAACCGCCCCCCGGGTCGGGTCGACCGGACCACGGCGCGAAACCCTTCCGCCGGTTCCTTCATGTGGTGCAGAACTCCGATGCAGTACACAAAATCATACTCGTCCGGATGGCGATCGGCAAAGGACAGGATGTCCTCCTGAAGGAACTGGACATGGCCGATCCGCATCCTCTGGAAATTCTCCTTGGCGACCTCCACACAGCGGCCGAGTTCCACCCCTGTGACATTCGAACTGAAGCGGGCGACATACTGCAGCAGGCCGCCGTTTCCGCAGCCCAGTTCACATACCTTCTTCCCGGCCAGTCCCTCCAATCCCACCGGATCAAACCACTCCCGGACCTGGACCAGCGTATAGGGGGACGGTGAGAAGCAGTTGATCCAGGAGTCCGAAAAGGCTTGCGCTGTCTTGAGATCCGCAGTTTCGTTCGTCGTCATTGCTTGCATCCCTGTTAACGCCCTCTTTTTCTCAGGACTGCATTTACAGCCAGGATCCGGAGGTCCTCCAGCGGATAATGGTGAAACGCCCGATCGATATCCGCATAGACTGATTCAGTGATGTCCATGCTCTGCGTAGCGGTGAAATCGACGATTTCGAACCCTGCCGCGAGGAAATGCTGTCTGAAATCGCTGGCGCGCAGACGGTTGATGTAATGCTCCGATCCCGGGGGATAGAGCTTCTCCCAATCGTCCCGAGAATATTTCATGAAGTCGATCGAACGGTCCTTGTCCGGGACCGTTCTCAGATGGGTATGGTGTTCCCTCAGATCGATCAAATGGATCATCGTGCCGCCCTTGCGAAGGATATGGTGCATCCTCTTCAGGATGGATTCGATTCCAGTGACATGCTCGAGGACGGCCAAGGAATAGATGAAATCGAAGGATTCCGGCTGGAACGGATGGGTGTCGAAATCCCCCTGGATCAGATCGATCCTCTCCCGGTTCAACTGGTACCCCTGCCCGTCCTTCCGGACCAGGTCTCCCATCTCGAAGGGCGCCGGTCGGAACAGATTCATCCCGATGAGCCATTGAAACCGTGAAAGCCACAGGTCATCGAGATTGACCGGCACGAACTTGTCGATGGAGGTGTATCGCCCGGCACCGGCAAGGTTCCAAAACAAGCCCATACCCAGCGGCTTGCCGGCACCGATCTCCAGGATCGATCGATTCTCGATGGATAATCCATAGGTCCGCGCAAGTTCGTAGATCCGCTTGAAGCGGGCATAGGAATAGAGGCTGGTATTGTTCCTCCGTTCCATCAGGCCGCACGTCTGATGGACAAACCATTCCTGCGCCTCGATGGGCAACTCGGCAAAGATCCGGTACATGTCACCCAGCGCCGATTGGATCTGTTCGTTGGGCAATGCCATCCTCGACTCCTTCCGCGACGGACCCGTCGATTCCGTCTCCTTTAACTCATCCGCCTACCTGCCGATATCGGGCACTTCACATTCAGCAAGATGCGGCGAAACGCTCCTTCCACATCTCGAACATCAACAGCGTCCAGATCGGCTTGCGATTGTCCTTCTGTCCCGTGAAGTGTTCCCGGAGCAGGGTTTGAACCACCTCACCGTCAAACAAACCTTCCCGCCTGATCTTGGCCGGGGAAAAGACATCCAAAAGGATGGGCTTCAATTCCCCCTTGAGCCATTTGGCCAAGGGGATCCCGAAACCTTTCTTCTTCCGATGGAGGATATCCTTCGGCAATATCCGCTCCAGGCCCTTTTTCAGGAGGTACTTGCGGGTCAATCCACGGAGCTTGCAGCTTGATGGGAGGTTGTTGACGTACTCGACAAATTCCACGTCCAGGTACGGCGCCCTGACCTCCAGGGAGGTGGCCATGCTGGCCCGATCCACCTTGGTCAGGATGTCCTCGCCCAGATAGTAGCGGGAATAGAGGTAGATGATCCGGTCCAGATCGTCGCGAAACGTCATCCCCTGGCAGGATTCCTCGATCTCTTTATAGGGGTCGTCACCAGCCAACAGGGAAAGACAATCGGGCGTGAAGAGTTTCTTCTGTTCGTCCCTGTCGAAAGAACCCAGCCAGACCTGATTGCGCACAGCGGGCGGGTGGGGAAGTCCCTTCAGGAACTGTTTGATCCTGAAATCGAAGGACATGTTCTTCGTGGACACCGGCAAGGCCCTGAAAAGGGGGTTGAGAAGCCCGTCGCGGACCCGTGCGGGAATGGCCTGATAAATCCCGGCGACCCGGTGGGCCAGAAAAGGGTCGTAACCGGCAAAGATCTCGTCCCCACCGTCGCCGCCCAGGGCCACCGTAACGAATTCCCGTGTGAACTTTGCCAGCATATAGGTGGGCAGGATGGAGGCATCGGCCAGGGGTTCATCGAGAAAATCCCAGACCTGGGGAAGCGTCTCCAGCATCATCGCCGGCGTGAATACCTTCTCACGATGATCCGTTCCAAAAAGGCCGGCCACTCTTTTCGCATAGAAGGATTCGTCGAACGAGGCCTCTTCAAAACCGATCGAGAAGGTCTTGATCCGGTCGGCCGGCATGAGTTCCGCCATCAGGGCGACGATCGAACTGGAATCGACGCCGCCGCTCAAAAAAACGCCCAGCGGGACATCGCTGACCAATCGCCTTTCCACGGACCGTTTGAGGAGCCCGATCAGATGCCGTTCAAGCTCATCCTGATCGGGCTGAGAGTCCCCATGGGTCCCATCGAACTGGATCTGCCAGTAGGGCGATATCGAAAGGGAGGACCCCTCTCTCCATAACCCGTAGTGGCCGGGGGGCATCTTGGCAACGTCCCGGATCAGGGAATAGGGAACGGGGACATACTCATGGAGGAGATAACGGCTGAGGCTCCTGAGATCAATCGCTCTTTTGACTTCAGGATTCTTGAGGATGGATTTCAATTCGGAGGCAAAGATCAGCCCTTTGTTCGAGCAGTGGTAATAGAGCGGTTTTTTCCCATAGCGGTCGCGGGCGAGCAGGAGCTGCCGTTTCCGGTCGTCCCATAGGGCAAAGGCGAACATCCCGTTCAATTTCTCCAGGATGCCGAAGCCGTACTGCTCGTATCCGTGAAGGATCACCTCCGTATCGCTTTGCGAAGCAAAGATATGGCCATGCCCGACAAGTTCTTCCCGGATCTCTCCGAAATTGTAGATCTCACCGTTGTAGGTGATCCAAAGCGTCCCGTCTTCGTTGGTCATGGGCTGATGTCCGGCTGCGGACAGATCGATGATGCTCAGCCGGCGATGTCCAAGGCCGACCTGGAGATCGGAATGCCGAAGGATATGAGTGCCCCCGTCATCCGGTCCGCGATGATGCAGGGCCTCGGTCATCTCGGAAAGCACCCGTTCGTCGAGCCGACAGCCACTTCGGCAGATCATACCCGCAATGCCGCACATCAGATCGGCTCCTCGTCATTGAGGACGCTCTCCACGACATAGTAATCCTTGCCCTGGGTTTCGAAATAGGACCTGATCATGATTTCACCGAGGAGGCCCATGGAGAGGATCTGCAGGAAGGCAAACAGCAGCAGGGCGATGAGCAAAACGATCACGCCGAAGGAAATCTTGATGGACGTCAGCAAGTTCAGGCCGATCAGGAACAGGATGAACAGCATTCCCACACCGACCAATTTCTTGGCGATTCTTCCAAAGAACTGAATGGGACGCGTCATGTAATCGGAGAAGAAGCGCACGACGATCAGATCAAAGATCACCCGCGAGACCCGGGACAGGTTGTACTTGGCCACCCCGAACTGACGCGGCAGATGATTGACAGGGATCTCAGCCACCTTGACCCCGAGCCAGGCGGCGAAGACCGGCACGAAACGATGCATCTCCCCGTAGAGATGGATGTTCTTGACGATTCCCCGTTTATAGGCCTTCAGCGTGCAGCCGAAGTCATGTAATCGAACCCCCGTGCCTTCGATCAGTTTGTTGATGATCCGGTTAGCCATGAAGGAGGGGATCTTCCGGGTCACAAAGGTATCCTTCCGGTCCTTGCGCCATCCGCTGACGAGGTCGTATCCCTCGGCCATTTTTCCTAGGAGTCTTGGGATATCGGCCGGATCATTCTGGAGATCCCCGTCCATGGTCACCACAACGCTGCCGCGGGCATATTTGAACCCGGCATTCAAGGCAGCCGTCTGACCGTAGTTCCTGCGGAAATGGATCACCTTGACATGGTTGTCCTCGGCGGCGATGACGGCAAGGGCGCGGCGACTCCCGTCGGTGCTGCCGTCATCGATATAGACGATCTCATAGGCCTGTTTGAGTGTGCTGAGGACCGCGACCAGTTTTCGGTACAGGAGGGGAATGTTTTCTTCCTCGTTGTAAACAGGAACCACCACAGACAGCGCGATCGGTTCAAACCGTTTGGCATCTCCAAAGCCTTTGATGATTCTCAAGGGCTTGATCTGGAACAACTGGTCGGAAAAGGACAGATCGGCCTCCGTATCCATGGAGATGCGACCGTTTTGGGTCAAGGTCACCCCCAATTGCCGCTTCAATTCAATGAATTCCCCGTCTTCGGCCTGGGAGGGATCCATCTGGTCGATGAGCTTTTGGGCATCGGCAAAACGGTTCATGGCCAGATAGACATAACCGAGGTTTACGACGGCAATGGCATATCGTCCATTGATTTCGATGGCCTTCAGGAGATGGCGGACCGCCTCGTCATATCTTTTCTGTCGGTAGCAGAGGACACCGATGTCGTTATGGAGTTCAAAATTCTGAGGCTGGAGGAGAACGGCCCGGCCTAGGAGGTCGATGGCGTCGTCCAATCGATTGGCGGAATGGAGGAAAAGGCCATAATTATGAAGATATTCGAAGTTGTTGGGATCGTTGGCCACAGCCTGTTTAAAGTAAGACTCACATACCTCTTGATGGCCGAGTGCCTTATGGGCATTGGCCAATACAAACAGCAGCTTCGATTCCTTCGACTTGGCCGCTGCCTTTTCCAAATAGGGAATGGCCGCCGAGATATCCTCCTGCCGCAGATAGAACAGTCCCATCTGCATATTCGTTTCATAGGCATCCGGATCCTTTTTCAACATCCGGTCCAGTTGCTTTAACTTATTCTTTCCAAAATCCATCGGAATGGTCCTGATGACGACTAGACAAGATTCTTTCGGATGAAAGCCTGAAGTTTGAGGCCCTCTTGAAATTCCGGGTTGCTCTTTAGTCCCTCATCGATCGTGTTGCTTGCCGACTTCCAATCCCCCGCCTCGATAAAGGACCTCGCCATGTTGTAATAGAGGCCTTCATCTTCGGGCCGCACAAAAAGGGCCTTTTTAAAGGTCGTGACGGCCTTGTCGAACTCTTTGGCGATCCGGTACTGGATCCCCATTGAATTGTAGAGTTCGATCAGGGCATCGGCCGCTTCTTCGTCCTTATCCGCCATGGTTCTGGCCGTGGAGAAATCACCCTTTTCCGCGTGCACCATGATTCCCTGAACCCGTTTCTGCAGATCATCGGAAGCGCCCTCCATGGCCGCATCCTGCTGCTGGGCTTCCATCGCGGACACGATTTCCTCTTCCTTGATCTGGATCAGTTGCTTCATGAAATCGAGCGATGTGGCAATATCATCATCGGAGAATGTGACGGGGCCATAGAGATGACGGAAGGCCCGTGACGAGGCCAGCTCGGTCTGGAAGCTATTGATATCCTGACGCAGTTGTTTTTCGTCCACGGGAAGCATCCTGGTTGTCTGCATCTTTTCAAGGATGTCCCGAAATCCCGTGAGACAAGAATAGACGTTCTCCTTTTGAAGATGGAGCCGGCATTCTAATAGTTTCTTCGTCAACCGCCCTACGTCTTCTCTCTTGATCTCTCCCTGCATGACGCGACACTCCTGAAAACCATGGTGGTTTCACCTTGAACATCTAGGCGAATATCATGCCACTATTTCAGTTATCCTATGATTGTTTGTCTTTATGGAGGTTTTTTCCGACTGAAATGGATCCCTCGGGACTTCCGACCCAGACGGGCTGGCTGGGATCTGCCGCCCGGAAATCATGGAATATTAAATTAAAACAATTATTTGCAAAATTACCACCCTGGAAATATCGCAAGGGTGTCCACACCTTGGCATGGAAGTTGATATTCGATGGGTGATAAGTTGCGGAGGAAGATCTTGACCATTCAAGTCAATCACATTGTCCCGATTAACAGAATCAGTACCGAGCGTGCGACCCCGGTCGGGGATTCACAGGCTCAAGCCTATTCCTTCAAGGAGCTCCTCAACCAGACTCTCAGTGAGAAGGGCCAGGAGCAACCCGAGGTCGGCCTCTCCCTTTCTAAGGAACAACTTATCGACATCATTAATAATGTAAAGGCACAAATGGATTCCCGTCTGATCCGTGCCCTAACTTTCGATTCAGGGGAAAACATCGAAACCGCATACCTGGGGCTGATTGACCGGCTCGTCATTCCCGCGCCAGAATCGTCAAATAATTATCACAAAACTCAAAATAATGACGTTTCTCACAATAACGTTCCCTCTCCAGGTTCGTCCCATCCCATTGACACGATCATTCATCAGGCCGCACAGGCCCATGATATCGACCCGGATCTGATCAAGAGCGTGATTAAGGTTGAAAGCAATTTCAAAGCAAACAGCACATCCCCCAAAGGGGCGATGGGATTGATGCAACTGATGCCCGAAACGGCCAAGGATTTGGGAGTCCAGAATGCCTATGACCCCAACGAAAATATCTGGGCCGGAACCCGTTACCTTAAGATGCTTATGAAAAGATATGATGGAAATGTGCAGCTTGCCCTTGCCGCCTACAATTGGGGGATGGGAAATCTCGAAAAGAGGTCCAGCCAGATGCCGGCTGAGACAAGAAACTACGTCAGCGCGGTGACACGCTACTACGAACAACAAAAGGCCTGATCGGTCTTGATGGTATTTGAGGGGGGACCCTCCTGTCGGTCAGAGTACGATGACGCCGGTCAGGTTTGTTTCAGGAAAGCGTCAACCACCCTCCCGTCGAACTGCCGATCCCGATTTCTTCTGAGCTCCTCACTGGCATAATCCAAGTTCATGGCAGGCCTGTAGGGCCGGTTATTGGTCATGGCATCGAAAGAATCGGCAACCGTCAATATCCTTGACAGAAACGGGATCTCGTCTCCGACCAAACCTTCCGGATAACCTTTGCCATCCCAACGCTCGTGGTGATGAAGAATGATCTTTCTCTCCTGATCGAAAAGGAGAATCGGCCTGAGGATCTGCTCACCGGCTTCGGAATGGGTCTTGATGACGGAAAACTCTTCAGCGGTCAATCTGCCCGCCTTCAACAAGATATGATCGGGAATGGCGATCTTTCCAACATCGTGAAGGATAGCCGCAATCTTTAATGATTCTATTTCCTTGTCGCTGCACTGCAGCTCCTCGGCGATCTTGACCGAAAGATCCTTCACCCTCAAACAATGCTGCTCGGTATAATGATCACGGACTTGGACAGAGGCGACCAGCGACCGGAATGTATCCAGGACATTGCTGTATATGCTTTCGTACAGCATCTGATTTTCAATGTTGAGGGAAGCCCTCTTGGTCAGATTGATGATATAACTCAGATCCTTGGATGTAAACGATTCCCGGTTGATCTTCTTGCGTATGCACAGAATCCCGAAGATGTTGTTCCGGATCATCAGGGGCGCACAGATCAGGGAGGGGGCAATTTCCTGATGTTCCGAAGAATGGATCATCAATGCATTTCTCTTGGTAACCACTTCCTGAAAGATCTGCTTGAGGGCGGGGATGGTCCTGGATTCGTAGGTCTTGCAATCATGGCTCTTGATGACTTTCGGCCGGAACAGCCCCTCTTCCTCGTCAAACAGAAGCAGGGCGCACTCCTCCCCATCGACCACGTTCAGGGACAAATCAACAAGTTTGTTGAATATATAGTCATTGTCCCCTTCGATGCTCTCAAAAGAATCATAGATGTATCCGTGAACGGACAACTCTCTAATCTTGTCCTTAATCTGGATTTCGTTGATGCCCGACTGGGCTCTGATCTCCTTTTTATACCGCGCGTTTTCATCCAGATGGATATGGACCTTCAGCAGAAAGTCGTCGATATTGAAGGGTTTCTTCAGGAAATCCACGGCCCCCTTCTTCATGGCGGAGACAGCCAGTTCAACAGCCGGATGGGCCGTAATAATGATGATGGAGGTGTCGGCGCTGACTTCCCTAAGCCGGTTGAGGAGTTCCATCCCTCCCATGCCGGGCATCATCACATCAGTGATGACCAGTTCGAAGTGAGTATCGGCACACTTATCCAGGGCGTCCTGACCGTTTTCAGCCTCGCTGATGGCGTAATAACCCGCCTGATTCAGGGCATCGATAATCAGGTGCCTCGTCGGCGGGTAATCGTCCACGACCAGGATTCGCTTGCTGAGTCTCGGGATTTCCTCTACCTGCAGGTTTTGCATCATTGCATCACTACCACTCTGTTGATTTACCGAATTACCGTTCCCAAGGGCAGACCTGTCCTCTGTCGGGCGTTGGGTTATCCTATCCGCCCAACAATATGGATGTTCCTATTGTTTATCCTTCGTGATGACATCCAGCAGGCTATAGGAAATCTTCTGATATGCATCCGTCTTCATATCGTCGTTACCGGACAACGTCACAACATCGCGGTATCGGTCCTGAGCAGGCTCCCGCAAATTATCGGAAGGCAGGATTTTTTTGCTCTGCTTGTTGTATGCCTTGATGACATTGTCCACTTGGTAAGCTGATATTGTCATGACTGCACCCATCCCTTGGTGAATTTTCTCCGCTCTTAATATCGGATGGATGGGGGCAAAACTTTAGCTTTTTTTAATGACAGATTTCAGAATGATTGCAATGAGGTAGATTCAGCGGCTTTTTCAGCTATCCTGTTTCTTTTCTGGCTCGAACCAGTTCCATGACGAGGTTGACCTCCCCTTCGGAAACCCCCGTTCGTTTCGATACCTCTTCGCGGCTCAGACCTTGCTGAACCATTTTCACGACCCCTTCATATCCCTCCATCGGAGGGACCGTCTCCGGTTTTCCCTTCTTGATCTCCATGGACTTGATGGCCGAATCAGCCCGCGCCAAGAGGGCGGCCAGTCTTTTTTCCTTTTCATCGAGTTGATGGCTGAGGCTGTTCAAAGCCCGGACATTCTCCTCGATCGCATCGACAAACTGTTGGGTAACCGTTTGAGATTCCCTCATGACATCCTTGAACTCGTCCATCTCGGACGCATTGACGGCCGGACGTCTTTTGTCAATCTTCCCGCTCAATCGATGCAACAGAAGCAGGACCGTGACAAAGAAAACGACATCGATGACGATCTGAAAATAGCTTAAGGAATCCAAATCAGTTCCCCTGCTCTTCTCTGGCATGGCGATAAGAAACGCTGATGGTCAGAGTCTCGGTATTCTCATCATAGGCAAGGTCCACATCCTTACTGCCTCGTTTCAAAAGCAGGAGTGCCCAGGACAGTTTCTGCCGCTCAGTTCCATGCTTTGAAGGGATGTCGGAATCAACAAGGCTCTCCTTCCATCCCGACATCAATTCCCTGCCCATGCCGGACATCCTGATGAAAACACGTCCTTCCTGATGCCCGGTTTCCACGGAAAAGACCTTGTCGCGACAGTCCCTCAGTCCACTCATGGCCAAGCGGATCAACATCCAAAGGGCCATGGAATAGTAACCCGTTATACCGGATATATCAGGGACCTCGGCATCAAGCCGGATTTCCTTTTTTACGTTATGCTTGAAATCCAAATAGAAATCCGAGAATCCCATTTCCGCTTCCATGAGCTTCGAAAGGTTCAACGTTTCCATCCCATGATTCGCGATCGCATAGAACTTACCAGATGAGGCACGAAACATATCGTGGAACTTTTCGGATTCGTGATTGATTGCATTGATATCGGCGATGAGTTTCTTATAGTCCCCACCCAATTCCCTTTCCACATCCGGGTAGCGGGCCTCCATTTTTTTCACAAAATCCATGAGGCGTCTCTGGAGAAGGTTCGATCGCCCCATGATGCCATTCAGGGGATTGGCGTAGTTATGAAAGATCCCAGGAATCAGTTCACCGAGAAATGTGTCTATGAATTCCTTTTCCAGAAAACGATAGATCTCTTCCCCATCCATGATATTTCCTCCCTTTTTCCGAACCTCGGTCCCATCGATTGAAGCCATACGGATCGGGCAAAGCGTGTGTCAGCCATCAGAATATTTCAAACCGTGTAAAATAAACGCTTTTGATCAAATT
Organism: uncultured Syntrophus sp.; assembly: GCA_964403345.1. Taxonomy (GTDB): domain Bacteria; phylum Desulfobacterota; class Syntrophia; order Syntrophales; family UBA5619; genus JAKAFS01. Next base: position 19,510 of record CAYOGU010000016.1, read on the forward strand.
TTCACCGAGAAGCCCGTTGAGATCGTCCTTCAGTTCCATCTTAAGGCGGTTTCTGCCTTCAAGCGACAACAGCTCATGGGCCTTTTTTTTCTTCAGCTTCAGGTAAATGAGATTTCGACTTTCTGCCCAGTTTCGGTCTACGCCCGGCTTTTGCGATTTCTCGAGATTCAAAACGGCATCACAGAAAACAACCTTGGCCGCGCCTCGATCATCCTTTAGATCGATCACGAATCCCGCCAAAACCACAAACTCGCCTGGCGACGATACTTGAACCTCCGGGGGGGGCGCCTCGGATATCGTCTGACTTTTTTCCGACCCTTCCTGGAAGGAGACAATCAGAAGGACGATGGGCACCAAGGCCAGCAATCCCAACAGGGGAATCCACACCATGGGACGGCAAAGCCAGCTCTTCAACAGGACCGACAGACGCCGAGGGGCTTGCGCGGAAGGGGCCTCCGCCTCATTCTCCTGGGCAACAGGGTCCTGTTCTTTTTCTGTCGCTATCTCATCGACCTGGATATCCAGGACATCGAGCGTCGCCTTTTTTGCCATACCTTAATGATCCATTTTAGAGATGATAATCCGCCGATGGCGCTCCTTATTCAAATAATGAAAGCATCTGCTTTTTCGTCTCTTGAAAATCGATTTTTTCACCGATGTCCTGCCTGAGGAAATGATTGACACGATCCACCATGGCAATGGCATAATCGATATCGGGATTGCTCCCCTGGACATAAGCCCCGATATTGATGAGGTCTTCCGCCTTCTTGTAAGTGGCAAGGATATTGACGATTTTTTTCGCCACTTGACGGTGTTGCTCATCGACGATGTCATTCATCACCCGGCTCACGCTCTGGAGGATGTCGATGGCCGGATAATGGTTCTTGTTGGCCAGTTCCCGGGTCAGATAAATATGGCCGTCGAGAATCGATCTGGAGGAGTCCGATATGGGTTCATTAAAATCATCCCCTTCAACGAGAACCGTGTACAGCCCCGTGATGCTTCCCCGGTCCTCCAAGGTCCCGGATCGTTCGAGGAGTTTGGGAAGAAGGCTGAATACGGAGGGGGTATAGCCCTTCGTCGCAGGCGGTTCCCCTACGGAAAGCCCTATCTCTCTTTGGGCCATGGCAAATCTTGTCAATGAATCGACCATGAGCAGGACGTCATTTCCCAAATCTCGAAAATACTCGGATATGGTTGTGGCCACATACGCAGCCCTCATACGGATGAGGGGATGGCTATCCGAACCGGCCACAACGACCACCGATCTCGAGAGCCCCTCCTCGCCGAGGTTCTTTTCAAGAAACTCCCTGACCTCCCTCCCACGTTCCCCAATCAATCCAATGACATTGACATCTGCCTTGGTGTTTCTGGCCATCATCCCCATCAAAACGCTCTTGCCTACCCCGGATCCGGAAAAGATTCCCATTCTCTGTCCTTTTCCGCAACATAGAACCCCGTTGAGCGCCCGAATACCGAGATCCATCGGTTCTGCAATACGTCGCCTTTTGAGCGGATTGATCGGATCGGCATAGATCGGGTATTCATTCTCACATTCGATCGGACCGTGATTGTCGATCGGATTGCCGAGCCCGTCAATCACCCTCCCCAAAAGGTTCTTCCCGACGGGCACACTGGCTTTACGACCCTGAGAAATGATCTTACAGCCCGGCCCTATCCCCTGCATGCTGTGCAGAGGCATCAAGAGGACCTTGCCCTTCTTGAAACCGACCACTTCCGCCGGCAGCTGTTTTTCCAGGCCACCCGATGCAATCTGTCAATGGGCACTGAAAAATGACCCTTTGTGGGCATTGAAAAATGATCCCCTG
>CAYOGU010000017.1:0-20935 GCA_964403345.1 uncultured Syntrophus sp.
ATACTGGAATTCCGCGATGATGGAGGTCTGGGTGCTGGACACCGGGTCGAGGACGTTGACGATGGAGAACCCCATCTGGATGCCGATCATGTCCCCGGCGACTTGTATGCCTGCAAAGACCAATTTGGCGGCGAATCCCAGGACCAGTCCGATCAGGATCTCACCGATGATCCCTGCCACGATGGCGTAGATCTCCGTCTCTTCCCGTACAAGGGACATGTCCGGGCGGACAGAGGGATAGACGATCAAGGCGATCAGGAGGATGAGCCCCGCTTTCACGCGTGCGGGGACGACGCTCTCCCCGATGACGGGGATGACAATGAGCATCGCGCCTATCCTGAGAAAAACAAAGGCAAAGGTCAGGACCTGTTCGCTGTTCAGGATAGGGATTCCCATGGAGCCCTCTATTTGACGTAATTGGGGATGTTGTTAAAGAGGTTCTGGGTAAAGGTGAGCAGAAGGTTGATCATCCACGGCAGTGCTGCCACCAGGGTGATCAGGCAGGCGACGATCTTGGGGACGAAGGTCAGCGTCATTTCCTGCACCTGGGTGACCGCCTGGAAGAGACTGATCACGACCCCGACCACCAGGCCGACGAGAAGCACGGGGGCCGATATCAGAAGGGTGATCCGGACGGTTTCTGCCATAATGCCGACAATCAAATCCAAACTCATGGTTGTTTCCTCCGCAGCCGGTCCCTAGAAGCTCCGAACCAGCGATCCGACAATCAGGTTCCAGCCATCCACAAGCACAAAGAGCAGCAGCTTGAAGGGAAGGCTGATCATGGTCGGTGGGAGCATCATCATGCCCATGGACAGAAGGATGCTCGACACCACGATATCGACGATGAAGAAGGGGAGATAGATCAAAAAACCGATCTGGAATGCCGTCTTCAGCTCGCTGATGACAAAGGCCGGGATCAAGACCGGCAGGGTAATGTCCGACGGTTTCTCCGGCCGCTTCTCCTTGGCGATATTCACGAACAGTGCCAAATCCTTTTCCCGGGTCTGCCTGAGCATGAAACTTTTGATCGGCGCTGCGGCCAGATCAAGGGCCTCTTCCCCTGTGATCCTGTCCTCATAGTAAGGTTTCAGGGCCTCTTCGTTGACCTTCTGCCAGACGGGGGCCATGACGAAGAAAGTCAGAAAGAGGGCGAGCCCGATGATGATCTGGTTGGGCGGCATCTGCGAGGTGCCCAGTGCATGTCTGACGAGGGACAGGACCACGACGATCCGTGTAAAGCAAGTCAGCATCAGAAGGATCGCCGGGGCAAGCGAGAGGATGGTCAGAACGAACAACAACTGAATGACCGTCGAAGCCTTGCTCTGGTCGGCACTGCCGCCGATGTTCAGGCTGATGTTGGGAAGCGGGGATGCCGCTGCCCATGCCGAACCGACATCCAGAAGCACGAGCCCGATGATCAGGAAGAGGCATAAACGTTTGTAGTGCAAGGCTATCTCTCCTTTCGCGTCCGGCCGATGTTCCTGAGGATGGATTTGCATCGGGAAAGTGGATCGGACGTCGAAGCAAAAGCCTCATCCATTCGAAGGCTTCTCAATTTATCAAGGGCACTCGGGTCCGTAATGGCGGTCAGCATGGACATCTGCCGGTCGGAGATGCCTATCAATACCACCTGCCCGAGAGCATCGATCAACAGCAGGCTGCTCTTCGGACCGAGGTGGTGGGAGGAAAGGACCCGGATTGCGGCATCGCGGCCGCCTGATGCAGGGGCGGGATAATAGAAAAACCTCTTCATCAGGACCATGACGCCGATCAATATGGCGATGACGATGGCCAGGGTGGTCAACATTTTGACAAAGGACCAGAAAAAGCTGATGGAATCCACGAAATCTTCTCCTATTTCAGTTTGTTGATCCGTTCCGCCGGCGAAATGATATCCGTGAGTCTCACGCCGAATTTCTCGTTCACCACGACTACTTCACCACGGGCGATGAGTCTCTGATTGACGTAAACGTCCATCGGTTCTCCTGCGAGTTTGGTCATTTCAATGACCGAACCTTGACCGAGCTGGAGAAGTTCGCTGATCAGCATCCGGGTGTTCCCCAGTTCGACGTGGAGAAACAGCGGGATGTCCAGGATGAAGTCCAGATCCAACGCCGACTTCGGCGGCTCCACTTTCTTGATTTCCTCAAAAGCGGCCGGCGTAACCTCTATCGGCGGTTTGGCGATCCTGGACTGTTCCATTTCCTGCTGGACATCGTCCCATTTGAGATCCTCGTCTTTCGGCTTCTCCGCCGGTGTTTCCGCAATATCCATGCCCTTCAGCATGGCATCGATTTCATTCTGTTCCATAATCATTCACCCCTTCTTTTGAAACCACCTCTAATATCTGTATCGCCTGGTTCCCCCGGTAGATCACCTGCCTGCCCCTGAATTTCAGTATCCCCTCGACATAGACATTCAGCGGTTCAGCGACATACTTGTCGAGAGGAATCACGTCCCCTTTCTTGAGGTTGATGATCTCTCCTGCATGGATTTGCGTGCTCCCGAGACGGGAGGTCAGGTCAACCTTGGATGCAAACAGGCCGGCCTTGAATCGGTTGAGCCACGTCTTGTCCACCTCGAGTTGTTCACTCTGATAGCCTGACTGTAATCGGTCTCTTAGAGGCTCAAGCGTCGAATAGGGAATGCAAAGGGAGATGATCCCCGATGAGTATTCCACTTCGATCTCGAAGTTGGAAACGACCACGACGTCCGTCGGCGGGACCAACTGAACAAACTGGGGGTTGTTCTCGGACCGCTGATAGGAAATATTGAGCTGGATGAGCGACTGCCAAGCCTTCTGGAGGTCTTCGAGGGCGCTGAGCACGACCTTCTTGATGATGTTGTTTTCAATCGCCGTGAATTCCCGCCCCTCGATCTTGAAACTTGTCCTTCCTGTGCCCCCGAAGATGATGTCGACAAGCATGAAGATGATCTTGGATTCGACAATGATCAGCGCACTCCCTCTCAAGGGCTCCATCTTGAAGAGATGCATACTGGTCGGGACGGGGATCATCTTCAGGAATTCTCCGAATTTGATCATCTCCGTCGATATGGTGCTGACGCTCGTGACCTTTCTCAGCAGAGAGGAAAGAGTGGTTCGGAACATCCGTACGAACCGTTCGTTCGTCATCTCCAAGGTCGGCATGCGGCCCCGGATGATCCTGTCCTGACTCGTCAGGTCATAGGTCATGATTTCTGACGGGTCGTAGAGGTCAGGAGTCTCGGTTTCGATTTCGCCGCCCGATATCCCCCTTAATAGGGCATCAACTTCTTCTTGAGATAAGATGTTTGCCACAAAAAACTCCAGAATTAAGGGTGTTATTGAATAACGAAGTCCGTAAAATAGACTTTTGTCACCTTGCCTTTGCTCAACGTGTTGTTGATCCGTCCCGCGATATCCTCGCGGAGCCTCTGTTTCCCCGAAACATCGATCAGATCCCTGTAGGTCTTGGACGTCAGCAGGTCGAGGATGCTGTCCCGGAGCCTGGGCTTGAGCTGTTCCAGTTCGGGGACAACGAGCTGATCGTTGACCTCCAGTTGGATGACCACTTTGAGGTAGCGCTCTCCATTGGTATCGGCGATGTTGACGATAAAGGCTTCCATCGGCCAAGTGGCCACAGTGGGCTGTTGGGGTACCGCCGGTTTGGCGGTCTCTTTCTTCATGAAGAAATACAATCCGGCGGCCGTACTGACCGCGATGACCATCACAAGCGCCAGGATGATCACAATCCATTTCAAATTGGATTTCTTCTTCGGTTCCACCGACGGCTGTTGCTCTTCAGCTTGTTCCTTTGCCATAACTCCCTCACTGATTTGATAGGTTGATGTTGACCCGCCTGTTTACGGCGCGGCCTTCCGGGGTATCGTTGGAGGCCAGTGGCCGGGAATCGCCGTATCCTGCCGCCGATAATCTCTTGGGATCGATGCCGCATTCGCTAATCAGGAACTTGACCACGTTGACCGCCCTCTGCGTCGACAATTCCCAGTTTGAGGGGAACTGGTCGTTCTGGACCGGAATGGAGTCCGTATGCCCCTCGATGCGGATGGATCCTCCTGCCGTGGTCAGATGGCGGCCGATCCTTCTCAGGATCTCCGGGTTCAGGATGTCCGCAGATCCGGATCGATAGAGCAGGGATTCGGCCAGGACGATGGACAACCCGCCTTCGATCCGATGCACTTTGGTCCCTTCCACGGCCCCTATGGAGAGTATCAAAGACTCCCGCTGATCCCACCTGTTCGATCCCGTCCGAAAGGAGATCGCCGCTGACTCGGAGATCCCCTGTATCTTGTCCGCGCGGATGGTGGACATTGACACGTAGAGGATGAAAAAGGTCAACAGGATGGTCAGCAGATCATTGAAACTCATCTGCCAGCTCCTGGCCGGTAGGCTATGTGATTCTTGTTTCTTCATAATCCTGGTTTGAATATGATCTCAATACGGCGGTTCTTCTGGCGTCCCTCAGGGGTATCGTTGCCGGCGATCGGGTGGTATTCGCCGAAGCCGACAGCGGCCAGTCTGTCCCGCGGAATCTGGCCTTTGTCCTGAAGATATCTCAGGATGTTCACGGCACGCATGGTGGACAGCTCCCAGTTCGACGGAAACCGGGTCGTTTCAATGGGCTGGTTGTCCGTGTGCCCTTCCACCTGAATCAGCAGGTCGTTGCGTTTTGCAATGATGATGATCCCGTCGAGTATGGACGAGATCGCTTCGCTGAGCGAGGCATCGCCCGAGCGGAAGAGGACCGGATTGGGCACCACGGCCTTGAAACCGTCCGGAGTCCTGACGACCGAGAAATCCGGCCCCATCCCCAATTGCACGGTCAAGGCCTGCAGGGAGTGCATCGCCCTGTCCATACGGGCGTCCTTTGCCTGGATGGTCCTTTCCATACCGGCCATCTCCTTGGCCTTCTGGAGGCGATTCTTGTCGATCGTGGAGTAGGCGATCAACATGATGAAGAAGACCACGAGCAGCAGCATGAGCGAACAGTAGATCGTCTGCCATTGGAGTGCCGGTTCGACGGGTGACGGTTGGGTCGATCTAATCATGATAGAACCGTGACCTCCTTTGGCTGGGAGCGATGTAGGAATGGAGCTTCTGCTCAAGGACCCGCGGGTTGTCGCCTGATTGGATGGCGAGGATCCCGTTGATGATCAACTGCTTCAGCAGGAGTTCCTGGGAACTCTTCGTCTTCAGTTTTCCTGCGATCGGCAGGAAGATGAGGTTGGCCAGGATCACGCCGTAGAAGGTCGTGATCAGGGCGACCGCCATGGCCGGGCCGATTGAACTGGGATCGTTCATCTGCCTGAGCATCTGGACCAGACCGATCAGGGTGCCGACTAGGCCCATGGCCGGTGCGAAGTTGCCCATGGTGGTGAAGATCTCCGCCCCAAGCCTGTGCCTTTCGCCGATGTAGTCGAGCTCCGTTTCCAGGATGTGGGACACCTGTACGGGGTCGACACCGTCCACGACAAGTTGGATGGCCTTGATCATAAAAGGGTCCCGGGTCTGTTTCAGCATCTTCTGCAGTGAAAGGAGGCCTTCCCGCCTCGACGTTCTCGACATTTCGACCAGTTGATTGATGACGATTCCCGTTTTCTGCTTTTTGCCCTGGAATGCGTTCTTGGCAACCTGGATGACACCAAGGACGTCGGAGATCGGATAATTGATCAGGACGGCGCCCAGGGTCCCTCCCAGGACGATCATGGCGGAAGGCCCGTCAATGAACCAGGTAAACCCACCTCCGGAGGCCATGGCCAGTATCACCAGACCGAATCCGCTCAGGATCCCTATGATCGTCGCAAAATCCACAAAATGCCTCGGCAATTGGAATAAATCCTTGAATCCGATTCAACTTACAGCAAGGAATATGCCAATGCGAATCTTGTGGCTCTGGGGTGATAGCTGCTGGAATTAACTGCGATTGTTGAGAGGACGGGGATTAGAAATGTCAAAGTATTGACGGTTCTGTCAAATCCGTATGTCGATCAGAGTTCCCTTCATCATGGAAGGTTTTTCAGTGGTTCCATAGCAAAGGGAGGCGCTTTTTGCTGCTGGCGCCTCCCCGTTCCGGATCTCGACGCAGTCGACCACATCGTCCGGAGAAACCGGGTCCGTCAAAGGGGTGGCCTGCTGCGGCATCCGGACGGGCCGCTCATAGGAGGCAGGAACGGCCGTGGGGATGGTGACGGAGGTCGGTTTGACGTTCATGGGCCTTTTGTCAGAAAGCCGGGGGCAGGGGCCGACCCCGACCCCGGCTTCGAGAAAGGGTTACCGTTTGATGTTCATCAGTTCCGTCAGCATCTGATCCGCCGTGGTGATGACCCGGGAGCTGGCCTGGTAGGCCCGCTGTGCCGTGATCATACTGATGAACTCCTTGGCCACATCGGTGTTGGACATCTCCAGGGTATTGGACTGGATCTCGCCGAGCCCGCCGGAACCTGGCCGGTTCTTGATCGCCGCTCCGGATTCGGTGGTCTCGGCGAAGTAGTTGCCGACCTTCTTCAGGCCGGCAGGGTTGGGGAAATCCGCCAGGACGACCTGGGCCAGTTTGGCCGTCTGGCCGTTCGTGAAGGCGCCCATGATCGTCCCGTCGGCGTCCACGCTCAGGCTCTTCAAAACGCCGGAGGTATAGCCGTTGTTGGTGAGGGACTTGATGACCGACGTGCTGGCGTAGCCGCTGATCTTGCAGGTGTCCGACCCCACGACATCCCAGGTGATCTGGTTCTCGGTGCCGTTTGCAACGCCGATGGTGGCGCCGTTGCTCAGGGCGCCGAAGCTCATGACGAGATCCTGGGCGGCCATGTCGTTCCTGATGACATCGAACTGGACCGTATCGCCTGCGGCCCAGGTGCCGTCGAGCCGCATGGTGATGTCCGTTCCGCCTGTGCCGTCTAGGTCGATCTTCAGGTAATTGACCCCGCCGATCGTCTCCTGGGAGGCGGTCAAGTTGTCGTAACCCTGTCCGTTAGTGAGATTCCAGACGCCGGCGGAAGTCCCCTTGGTCAGAAGGATGCCGGTCGCGTTCTGGTAGATCTGGCCCGGGCGGTTGATGACCGTGGCGGCGCTGTCGATCGTTCCCGTCCCGGCGTTGGAGATGTCAAAAGTGATCGTATCCCCTGCCGCCCAGAGGCTCCCGGCGGTCAGCCCAAGGTCGAAAGTGATGTCCGCACCGCCCACGCCGTCGAGGTCCACATCCAGGAACTCGTTGGTGGCACCGCTTCGCTGCGTCACCGTCGCCCCGGGGTACAGGGTGGCATTGGCGATGGTCCATGCTGCGGCGCCCTTGGTCAGGAGGATTCCTGTCGATGCCAGATCCAGGTTGCCGGGATTGTTGATGGTCGTTCCGGCGATCGCACCGGCCGACGTCTCAACGGTCCCGGAGACAGTCCCGGAGTTCCACTGCGAGGTGTTGGCGATGGTGCCCTTGTACATCGCCGAGAGGTTGCCGTCCGCGTCGAAGGTCATTCCGCATCCGGCCAGATCTGCCGTGTCCGCCGCATTCGTCGAATCAAGCTTGATATCAAAGCTCCACATGCCCGCCCCTTCCGTCTTCATGAAGGTGATGGAGAGGTTGTGCAGGGCGCCCTTCGAGTCGAAGACGCTCTGGGAGACGTTGAATTTCTCGCCGGCTTTCGCGTTCTCGTCCAGGTTGCAGCCGATACCGACCAGCGTCGTGGCGCTGGGGGCGGACTGGACGTTCTTCAGGGAGACGTCGGTCTGTTCGTCAATGGCGCTGTCAGCGGTTGCCGAAAAGATGTTGTAGCCCTGGACCCTGTAATCATTTCCGTCCACCAGATAGCCTTCCGAGTTGATATGGAACGATCCGGCCCGGGTGTAGTAGATGGCGCCTTCCTTATCTTTCACGAGGAAATAGCCGTCGCCGTCGATGGCCATGTCCGTGGCGTTTCCGGTCGTCTCGAAAGCTCCCTGTGCGAACTGGGTATCGATCGCGGACACGGACACGCCCTGGCCGACGGAGAGGGATCCGGCACTGGACAGGCTCTGGTTCAGCATGCTGGCGAAGTAGGCGCTGCCGCTCTTATAACCCAGCGTATTGGAGTTGGCCAGGTTGTTCCCGATCACGTCCATCTGCTTCGATGCGGCCGTGAGTCCTGTAGTCCCAATTGATATTGCGGTTGCCATGGTATGCCTCCTTTAAAGGTATGGATTCTTCTATGATTTCGATTGTTTGACTGAGACGATGTCGCTCAGGGCCACTTCCTTGCCGTTCACCGTCAGGGAGATGGTGTTGTTCTTGAAGTGGGCGGCCGTGACCAGACCGGAGATCATCGTGTCGGCGGTCACGCTCTGCCCCGAGATATCCGTTGCCGATACACTGAAGGTATAGTCGCCCGTGGCCAGGTCGCTGCAGTCCAAGGTCGTCTTGTTGAGACCCGCCGTCAGCCCCGTTCCTCCGACCTTCTTCACCAGCGATCCTTCTTCGTTATAGATGCTGATGACCACCTCAGCGGCATTGCCGGCCAACTGATAGTTCACGTCGGCTGTGGCCCCGTCGACCGTGATCGTATTGCCGTTCTTGACGATGGCTTCCTTGCCGATCATGTTGACCGATTGGGCATAGCCGATGGTCATCTGGTTCACGCCCTGATTGGTCAGCTCCGTGTTCATGTTGGTCAGCTGTTCCAAGGTGGAGAACTGGGCCAGCTGCGCCGCGAACTCCGTCGATTCCATCGGTTCCAGCGGATCCTGGTTTTTCATCTGTGCCAGAAGCAGTTTCATGAAATCCTGCTTGCCGAGACTCGTGGTGCTGCTCGTCGTTGTGGACGAGGAACTGGTTCCAACAACGTTTTCCAATCCGTTAGCGACCTTGGAGACTGTGGTACTCATAGTTCATCTCCTATGCAAAAATACTGACCATCCCCTTGTGGAGGCGGGTCGAAGTGACTTCTGATGCGGGGAGCGGGAGCGCCCCCTCACCCTCTTGAGTCTCATAGGAGGCAAATTGCCTCCGGCTGTGGTCCTGCATGGCCGTCCAGGAGCCCGATTGCTGTTGCTGGCCGCCATCTGGACTGTTCTGCAGAAAAACCTGGAAAGAATCGATCTTCATGTCCTGCCGCTGCAGGGCCGATTTGATCTCGTCGCCTCTGGCCTGCAGGAGCTGTTGGACGTCCGCCTGATCGGCGATCATGATCACTTCCACCCTGTTCTGCCGGACCACCACATCTAGGTCGACAGTGCCGAGGTTGGGAGGGGTGAGGGTGATCTTGATCCTTCCCGATTCACTGGACATCTGCTGCCTGGCTTCGACGATCTGATCGACCAGGGCCCGGGCCTTCGCCTCGGAGGGGCCGACGACCGAATCGCCGTCCATTCCCGCCGATTGGGAGGAACCCAGCGTAAAGGATTTCATCTGCACCGTTTCAGCCGTCTGGTCGTCGTGATTGCTCCTGGCCATCACCTTCGATTGGTCTTTTCCAGACTCAGCGGCAGCGGCATAGAGCGACACGGTTTCCTTTGAGGGGGCGATCCTTGTGGTCGCTGCCGTACGGACGGAGGACGCTTCCGCATCACCGGACGATACGGGGCGGGTCATCTCTCCGTTGTCCCCCATGGAGGTCGTGGACTTTTTGATCTCGCTGGCTGCAAGTTGTGAGGCCTCTTTCGAGGACAGACCGAAGGCCGCCCCGTCCTGGACGGAACGATCCGTGCGACGATGGGGTTTCAAGAGGGATGCGGCCTCCTGGTTCGTCTGGGAGGCTTTCGTTGCGATTTCCTTTTCCATCTGCGGCGCCACTCGATCCTGGCCGTTATCTGCTTCGACATTCACGGCGGATCGCTCCGGGGCATCGGACCTCGGCGCCTCCATCCTTTTGTCGGATATCTTGATTTCTTCCTTTACGGATCGTTCCCCCGTTGCCTGCAGGGCGGTGTTCGGCTCGCTTGCGGCCATGTCCACGCTCTCGATGCGCCGGGAGGGTGTCTCAGCCGTCGTTTCCCCGGAAGCGTTTTCCCCGGTAAGGGCAGCTCCATCGAGGTTTTTGCGGTTCGTTGCCGGCAGCGACGTCTCTTCAACGGAGGCCTTCGTTGTTGCGGTCCTCGCCGCCTTCTCCGCTGCCTTCTCGAACTCGGGGTTGATTTTGGGGACAGCGGGATCTCCTGCCGAAGGTTTCACCGGGACGGATTCCGACGGATCGGCCATGGTGAGGTTCTTCCCGTCCGCCCCGCCGGTCGTCCCGTTGTTGGGGGATGCCGATGCATTGGCTCCATATCCTTCCGATGCGGTCGGAGTGTTTTCCCCGAGGACCTGTTTGGGTTTGTCGGGGACAACCTTGTCCTGACAGAATGGATCGGCCTGCTCGATAACGGCCGTCTGGATGACTGCGGTGAGATCCTGTCCCTGCTTTCCGCGGTCGCTTCCCTGCACCTGCATCGGATCTGTTTCGCACAGGACCGCCTGTGCGCTCTGTTTCAAATCTTCATCCGCCTGGCCGGTTGTGGAGTCCTGTTTCTTGGATGCGGCTGTTCCCATTTCCTTTGTGGCGACGTCTTTCTTGGTGATGGGGGTTGCTGCCGTCTTGTCCCCTTCCACCGTGAGGTCCGGAAGGGTCTGCTTCGATTGTGACGATCCTTCCTGGACTGCAGTCTTTTCACCGGAGTTGGTTGAGGCCCCGGTTGCCTGCTGTTCCTGGGGCGTTTTCCCTTTGGCGGATGGCGTTTTCTGGCTGGGGGCTGTGGATGTGCACTGTCCGTTTTTCTTTTGGAGCGTAAGGCTTTTTTCACTCAGAATCTGGCCAAAGGAAGACCGGTCCGCTTTCGCAGCCTTCCTTGGGGCCTTTTTTTCGGCCGTCTGGAGGACGTTGAGCATGTCGAGCATCTTCGAGCTTGGTTGGGCCGTCTGTTCTGTTGGATTCATGGGATAACCTTCGTCCGCTTTTTTATGCAATAGATAGCAGGAACCATGCCATTAAATATCAATAGCGAATTCAACAACTTGAGTTCTTGATGCGTCCGGGGGAGAAAAATCAGGAAAAAATTGCCGGTTGTGTCGGAAGATTGGGAAAAAGTTCCCGCCGGTCTGGCTATTCAGCGGCCCGGCGGGTTGCCTTTGTGATTTCGTTGGTGATTTCAACTGCTTTTTGAGGAGCGAGGAATCCCCAGATCAATCCCGCGCGGTCACGTTTCATATTGATGGTGATCCCGGCGGCAGTTCTGACGTCCAATTTCTCCAGCATGGCGGCGGCCTTCTGGGGAGGGGTCGCTTCGTAGACCTTCGCCAGTTCCTTGAAACGTTTTTCATCCTGGGTCTTTTCCGTGTCCAGTTTGGCGTTCAATTGCGTTTCCAGGGCCTTCAGCGCATCGATCTTCTCGATAACCTCTTTCTTGAGTGCCGCGATCTTTTGCTCCTCGGCCTTGAGGGCGTTCTCCCTCGCCTCCAGATCCTTTTGTTTCTTCTGCAGCATTGTGAGCAGTTCACGTTCCTTCTGAAGATCGTCGTCGGTGATGTCCTTCGGAGGGGGGGTCGGGGCCTTGGCCGGGGTTTGTGCGATGGCCTCATCCCCGGAATTCCATGAAAGGGATGCCGGGAAAGGGATCTGCTTCAGGAGATCGATATGGGATAATGCCTTGACCAGAAAAAAAACGACAAAGACGATCTGGCAAGCGATGATAATCTTCTTCACTCTTCTTCTCCCCTCTTATGACGGACAATCGCCATTTCATCGATGGCCGACTGCTCTTTCATGTTCTGATCGAATTCGTATTGATCCAGTTTTTTGGCCTTCAGGATCTCCATGGCTTTTCTCTTTTTTGCGGCCTCGAGCAATTCTTCCCTTTTCTTTTCCGCCTTTTCCGTGGCTTCCCGGAGCCGTTCCGCTTGGATCTCCTCGGATTCTCGGCACGCTTTCATCCGCAGGGCGTTGTCGGTGATCTCCGTGACATTGACCTTTTTCCCTTGGAGCCCTCTCAGTTCATCCATGAGACCCGACTTCTGGCGATGGATGGTTTGCAGGGTTTCCTCTTCCTGGCGAACCGCCTTCTGGTGTTCGGAAAAATCGATGAGGATCTTGTTTTCCATGATCTTTCTGACATCGAGGATGGTCTGCAGCTTGAAACGAAACATGACGATCTGGCTCCTAGACGAATTCGTCTTCCTCAGAGCCGCGCAGGATGAGGATTTTCCCTTCCGCCTCGAGTCGCTTGGTGATGTCCAGGATCGTCCTCTGGCTCTCCTCGACCTCCGACAGGCGGGTGGGAGGCATCATTTCGATGTCCTCCTTCAACATCTCGGCACCCCGCTTGGACATGTTCTTGTAGATCTTTTCCCGGTTGCTTTCGTCAACCAGTTTGAGGGCCTTGGCCAGATCTTCCGTGGCGATCTCGCGCAGCAGTTCCTGGAGGCTCTTGTCGTCGAGCTTCAACACGTCGTCGAAAGTGAACATGAGGCTCTTGAGCTGTGCGGCCAGATCAGCGTCTTCCTCCTCGAGGGACGTCAGGATGTTGCTCTCACTGGTACGTCCCATCCGCGTGAGGATTTCCGACATGGCCTTGACGCCACCGACCTGCTGATCCGCATCGTTGCCGGTGATGACTTCCTTCTCGAGGGTCCTGGCCACGTCTTCCAGAAATTCGTGGGGGACGCTTTTGAGAGTGGACATCCGTTTGGTGATCTCGACCTGCATGGGACCGGAGAAACCTTCGAGCATGATGGCCGCCTGCTCGGGTTCCAGATGGGCCAGAATCAGCGCGATCGTTTGGGGGTGCTCTGTCTTGGTGAACTCCATCAGCACCTTTGGATCGATATCCCGGAGTTGTTCGGTGATCGGATTGTCGATGTATTTGGAACTGGCCACTTCTTGGAGGATCTCTTCGGCGGTTTCCGGCCCCAGGGCCTTGATCACGATGTTCCTTGTGATATCATCTCGGAAAGAGAGATTTCCGTCATTTTCCTTGGCCATGGAGATGAACTCCTTGGCGACGTTCTTCATGGTATCCGCGGTGATTCTCGAGATGCGGTTCATGTATTTGCCGATGCGCCGGATTTCCGCCGGACTGAGATTCTTCATGACCTCGGCGGCCAGATCCTCATCGAGGGACAACAGCATGACGGCGGCTTTTTCTTCGTTGATCATTTCAGCCAGTTCCTTAATAATTCAGCGAATTTTCTTGAGTCTGCCCCAGCCATCTGCTTGACCATGTCGACCTCGCTGAGTGATCGATCCCCGAAAGGCGACATGGACAGTTGCGGCTGCGCTTTCCCGCTTAACTCCACAGAGACGCCGGCTTCCTCCGGGAGGGTCAACTCGGCAGGGGTGATTTCGCTGCTCCTCTGGGGAGGGGCGACGGTGTGCCGGATAAGGGGACGGACCACGAAGAGGAACAGGAGCAGGATTCCGACAACGGCCACGCCGTACTTGATGATCGGCAGGGCAGCCATGGTCTTGTCCTGCCACGACTGGCCCACCATACCCTGGTCCAGCTCCGTACGATCGAAAGGCATGCTCGTCACGACGACCTGGTCCCCCCGCTGGGCATTGAAACCGGTTGATTTTCTGACCAGATCCTCGAGAGATTCGATCTCCTTTTTGGACCTTTCCTGGTAAGCCATGGCCCCCTTGTCATTCTTGGCGTAGATTCCGTCGACGAGTACGGCGATCGAAATCTTCTTGATCTCGCCGACCGGCATGACCGTCTTGCTGACGGTCTTGTTGATCTCGTAGTTGGTTGTTTCGTCCGTCTTTTCCTTTTCTGCCCCCCGTGCGGCGATGTTGGCGTCTCTTCCCATGGTCGGTGTGGCGCCGGTCGACTTGTCTACCTGTTTTTGAGAACTTCTGACGACCGGGGATTCCGGATCGTAGATCTCTTCCGTCTTCTCGGTGATTCTGAAGTCGAGGTCGGCGTTGACCCGGACCACCGCCTTGTTGCGGCCCACGACATTTTCAAGCATCGTTTGGATCTGGTTCCCCAGGTCCCTTTCGATGTTCCGCTGGTATTCAATCTGGGTCGATGACATCCTGGCCAACCGGGAATCCCCCTGGTTCTTCGAGAGGACATTCCCCTGGCTGTCGACGATGATCACGTCGTCGGCGTTCAGGCCTTCGACGCTGCTGGCGACCAGGCGGCCGATCCCGTCGATCTGGGACTGTTTCAATTTCTTGCCGGCCTTCAATTTGACCGTCACCGATGCCGTGGGGTTCTTCTGCTGGGAGATGAACAGGGATTCCTTCGGAAGGGCGATATGGACGCGGGACTGCTGGATCTCGTCCAGGCTGTTGATGGTCCTGGCCAGTTCGCCCTGAAGGGCCCGTCTGTAATTGAGTTGCTGCTCAAACTCGGTCGCCCCGAGGACCTTGTTGTCGAAGATCTCGAAACCGACGCCCCCTCCGTGCAGGAGACCTGACGCCGCCATTTCGAGGCGCAGTTCAGAGACCTTGGTCGAGGGGACGGAAATGGTATCGCTCGACGGGGACAGTTGATAGGGGACCTTCTTTTCCTTGAGTTTGGCCACGATGTTGGCGGCATCTTCACTAGAGAGGTTTGAAAAGAGAACGCGGTACTCATCCTGGTTGGTCACATAGGCGAAGGTCAGGATGCTGACCAGGATCATCAGGGCGACCCCTGCCAGGGTGAGCCGCCTCGAAAGCGGCAGTGCCCCGAAGTCCTGTCTGAATTTGTTGAAATAGGCCAAAGGGTTCATGATGTCTTATACCTGAAGGCGCATGATTTCCTGATAGGCTTCGATGGCTTTATTTCTCACCTGCAGGAGGGTGCGGAAGGAGATGTCCGCCTTTTCGAGGGCGATCATGGCCTCATGGAGACTTCCCGCGTTGTCCGTCTGGACATTCTGGACAGCCTTGTTCGCGGCATGCTGGAGTTTGTTGACGTCGTCCACGGCGTTGCGCAGCGCGTCCGAAAACTTGCGTGTCGGTGAATCGCCCGGCTGAGTCTTTTCGATGAGCGCATCGGGGATCTTTACCCCACTGCCGATACCGATCTGGTCCATTCAGCTACCCCTTTTCACGGTTGTTCGCCCCGCGGCCTAACGTCCCATCTCCAGTGTCTTCAAGGCCATATTCTTGGTCGCATCGAAGGCGGTGACATTGGCCTCGAAGGAGCGGCTCGCCGTGATCATGTTGGCCATCTCCATCATGAGGTTGATGTCCGGCGTGGCCACGAATCCGTCGGCATTCGCATCCGGATGGCCTGGTTCATAAGTCATCTTGACGGCGTTGGCGTCTTCCGTCACGGCTTCGACCTTTACCGATTTCAGGGCGTCGGCCATCACGGAATTGAATTTGCCCTCAATGGGTTCTGATGTGAGCGAAACGCTCTTCTTCTTGTAAGGTCCACCATCCTCGGTCTTGGTGGTGTTGACGTTGGCCAGGTTCGAGGTCACCACGTCCAGCCTTGCCCGTGCGGCCGCAAGTCCAGCACCGCAGATCTTGAAAGTCGTCGAAAAATCCATTTTACTTGGTCTCCTTGAGTACGGTTTCGAGTCCCCTGAATTTCCTGGCCAGCATCTCGACGGTGGTGTTGTACATCAAATTGTTTTCCGCGAGATTCGCCATCTCGGTGTCGATCTTGACCGGTTCGTCGGACGTCTTGATCTCGTAATCCAGCGAGCCTTCGGAATTCGGGCTGGGAGGGATATGACGGGGGTTGGTCGTCGTCATGGCCAGCTTGCCCGCCTTCTCGAATTCATTCCTGAAAGTGAGCTCCGACGGTTTGTAACCCACCGTGTCGATATTGGTGATGTTCGACACGACCACCATATGCCGTTTGGCCCGATAATCCACCATGTTGGATAGCAGGTGGATGGTTTTGTCGAATAAGGCTTTCATAATCCTCCTGCTGGAAAATTATGCAAAGCATGTACCAGATCAGGGGGCCTCGTCGTCGGTCATGCCGTATTCATGGACCTTGTTCCAAAGGGTTCGAACGCTGATTCCCAATATCTTCGCGGCTTTTGTCTTGTTACCGTCGACTTTGTTGAGGGTCTCATAGATGAGGACTTTTTCCGATTCCTTGAGCGTCATGGTCGAACTCTTGGACTCCTGGGGTGCCGGCAACGGGACTTCGGAAACAGAAGATTCAGGAAGGGAGACCCGGCCCTGGTCATCGAGGCAGAAGGACTCCGGAGAGATGGTGGTTCCCTGGGTGATCAGCACGGCCCGTTCGATGATGTTCTCCAACTCCCTGACGTTTCCCGGGAATGGATAACCGTTCAGCAACGATGCCGCCGCTTCCGAGAGGCGCGGCTTTTTTGCTCCCTTTTCCTTGGCGAACTTTTCCAAAAAGTGGTTTGCCAGGTACAAGATGTCACCGTTTCTCTCGCGGAGTGGTGGAATTTTGACAGGGATTACATTCAACCGATAATAGAGGTCGCTGCGGAACGTTTTCTTCTCGATCGCCTCCGACAGGTTGGTATTGGTCGTGGCGATGATCCGCACGTCGACAGGGATGGGGGCATTGCCTCCCAGGCGGTCGACTTCCGATTCCTGGATGACCCTCAGCAGCTTTGCCTGGAGCTGATTGTCCATCTCGCTGACCTCGTCGAGCAGGAGCGTTCCGGTGTTGGCCAATTCGAATTTCCCCAATTTTTTTTGCGTGGCACCGGTGAATGCCCCCTTTTCGTAACCGAACATCTCGCTTTCCAGGAGGTTGTGCGGAATGGCGGCGCAATTGACGGCCACAAAGGGATTGCTTCTCCTGTTGCTGTTCTGGTGGATGTGACGGGCGATCAATTCCTTGCCCGTTCCGCTTTCTCCCTGGATCAGGACGCTGGATTTGCTTTTTGCGACATTCGTGAGCATGTCCAGGATGGCGATCATGCGGGGATCCTTGGTGATGATTTTCGGGATGCCGTGGGATTCCGCCGGCTTACCGAGTGGTTCCGTTCCCGTTGCGGTCAGGACATTGCGGATCGTCGATTCGATATCCTCCAGAGAGAAGGGCTTCATAATGAACTCTGCCGCCCCTTCCTTCATGGCCTCCACGGCGTTGTTGACCGTACCGTAAGCCGTGATGAGGATGACCGGCACATCGGGCGACATATTTTTGACGCTCTTGAGAACCTCTATTCCCGTCATCCCCGGCATCCGCATGTCTGTGACAACCAGGTCGAAATTGGCCTTTGAAAAGAGGTCCAAGGCATCGCCGCCGTTCTCTGCGGATTCGATGGAGTAGCCGCAGCTTTCGAGAGATTCGGAAAGGGCGAGCCTCATGGCACGATCGTCATCGACAATTAGAATGCGTTTTTTTATCATTCCCCTTTTGCCTTTTCTGACATGGTTTTCTTTTCCTGAACGCTTTCCGGCATCCCGAGACCGAGCAAGGGAAAGGAGATGATGAAGGCGGTTCCCGTTCCCTCCACCAGCTCGATTCGGATGGATCCCTGGTACATATTGACGATGTTATGGACGATGGCCAGATCGAGTCCGGTGTTCTTCTCCCGCGGTCGCACGGAGGAATCGAAGATGCGTGCCGCCGCGTCCTGACCCGGGCGCGGACTGTTGTCGATGAAATGGATTTCGATCGACTGGGATTCGGGTTGGTATCGTGTCAGGATGTCGAGTCGGCCAGGTTCTGGGATCGTCTGCAGGGCCTTGATGATGAGATTCAAGAAGACCTGTTTGATCAGGTCGGCGTTGCACTCGATAATGGGTTGCACATCGGCATACTGGATCGATAGGTAGACCGATTCGTGATCGATGATCCTTTCCGAAAAGAGCATGATGTCCTTCAGGATGTCATGGACGTTGACGGCTGTGGAAGGGACCTGGCTGCTCTGGCCAGTGAGGATCAGTTCCGTGATCTTGTGTTCCACGCTCTTGACTGCCGCGATGATCTGATTGATGCGGCTGACGTCTTTCCCCCGCGTCAATTCCTTCTTCAGCAGGGAGGCGAAAAGTTCGATGCTCCCCAAGGGGTTCCTGATCTCGTGGGCGATCTCCGCCGAGAGTTCCCCGATCACCGCGTACCTTTCTTTTCGTTTCTCCAGTGCCCGCCTTTTTTCAATCTCCGAGATGTCCCTCAAGGTGAAGACTGTCCCGATGACGGCGTCGTCCTTCCCGGCGATGACTGCCCCGATCAATTCGAATGTCATGCCGCTCCGGTTCACTCTCCAGGTGCGGGTATTCGCGGCCCGTGCCTGGAGCAGAGTTTCCAGTGCCAAACCTTCTCCTCCCAGGAGGCTGTCGATATGGTGGAGATCCTCCGCCAGGAGGGACTTCGCATACCGGTTGACGATTTGAATCGTCCCCTTCCGATCGGTGACGATTACCCCCAGAGGGAGACATTCGATGATCTGCGCGGTGTCGTAATGAGGCGTCATAGTCTTTCTAATCAAGAGTCTTCTATGGTTTACCGGCCACGGAACCCCGGTATTTTTGGGCCCATTCCTTGTCCGCGAAGGCATAGTCGCTGATCCTGGTCCAGAAGGGTTCTCCGCCCGCGTTCTTCAGCTTTGCGAGTGTCTGTTCGGCCATTGGCAGGTTGTTGGAACGGAGGTAGTCCCGTCCGGTTTGAAAGAGGGCCCAATTGGCATCGTCAGGAAGCCGGGCCGAGGCGTTGGCCGTTCTGATGTTTCCGATCTCCGCGACGGCTCGGTCGATCTCTGGCGATCCTTTCCCCGAGAGTCCGGTCTTGAGAACATTGACGAGGTCAAGGGAATCGTCATAAAAGCCCAGATGGGCAAGGCTCAGGGCCGCTTTCAACATCGTGTCCGTGTCGTTGGGGGGAATCAATCCCTTCCCTTTTGATTTGAAATAGAGTTCGGCGGCTGCGAGATGATCGCCGGATTTGTGGTACCGATCGATCAGGGTGGCCGTGGTGGTCTTCAGGGTATCAAAGGTTTCCTTGCGGTACGGGCTCTTGGGAAATTGCTTGAGAAGCTGGGAGAGGGTATCGTAGGATTCCTTAAGGCGACCCTGTTTTTGAAGGGCATGACCCTTCTGAAGCAGGGCATCTTCGGTCATTTCGGCGGAGAGCGGTTTTGCCAGAACGGTATCATAGCCCAGGATCGGGTTCCGGAAATATTCGGCCCCTTTCATGAACCTGGGAAACGTCAGGGTGGGATAGGATACGCCGATATCCGAGATGGCGATGATGCTGAGCGAGGCCTCCGCGCTCTGGGGGTACTGTTCCAGAATCCGGCCGTAGATTCCCAGGGCGGTATGGGGCCTGTTCAAGGCTTCAAAGGACTTGCCCATGATGAGCAGGGCCGCTGAAGACCGGTTGCCGTTCGTGGCAAGACTCATATATCTCGTGAGATAAGCGATCGCATCGTCGTATCTCAGATCCTGGTAATTCCGAATGCCGGCTTGATAGGACTCCTCCGCGGTCAATGTCGACAACCCGGACGGCTCCTGTCGGTTTTCTGACGCAGTTGGAGCAATCCCCTTTGCTTTTGCCTGCTTGAGCTCCTTGGCCGATACCCGGCGTTGGGAGGGGACCGATTGGGGGCCCTTTTTATCCTGGGGTTTGGTGGGGGCGAACTCCTCGACTGCCGGAGGGGGAGTCACCTGGGGCCGCATAGGGGGGGCCGGTTTGGCCGGAGGGACATTGCGCACCGACGGGATTTTGACTCCTGTGCCCTGGGATTTGGGGGATGTATCCCCGCCCACGACCGGCGGAGGGATCACCGTGGGACGCGGGGGAATGTCTGCCTTGGCCGGGGGGAGGCTGCGCGTGGAAGCGGTAGCGGAGGCGCCTTTCTTGGCCGGCGTTTGGGTGGTCGGGGTTCCAGGCCCGACGGAAGGGGGAGTGACCGAGGTTTTTTCCGGGAGTTCCTTCTGGGCCGGTGCCTCGCCGCGCACGGCAGAGGCCGCCGTTCCCTTCTTTTCCTTGGTTCGTTCCTTGGTTCCCGATGGGCCATCCCCGCGGATGACCTGCATTTTGGATTTGGTGAACTTTCTGATAAACGCGTCCGGATGGGATTTCCTCAGCTCTGCCAGCAGCGGTTCGGCCTTGGTGCGTGAAGGATAGATTCCGACGCTGACCACATAGGAACCGCCTAGTTTTTCAATCCGGGCCGTTTTGTAAGAAGTGAGGGTTTCGTAGACATGGATGGCGCTTTCCAACTGGACGCACCTGGAGACTTGCACGCAATAGGAGGGTGCTTCGGCATGGGCCGTTGAAACCATGACCAACAATGCTGCCAATAAATAATAAAGGACCTTCACCGTTTCTCCCCTTAAAGTTAAGGATGTCACCATACATCAAGCAATTTGCATACCACCGATAAAATTCATCCATTCTGATATTTCAGTCATCATCTTCCGCCCAATTGTGATGTCCATGGCACCTCCCTTGCATATCATTTGGCAGATTTGGCTGATTATATTCGTCGGGGATGTGAGAAGCGGCTTCCGAAATGATTGATCGCATGGAACTGGCCAAGGGAGTCGTCTTGTTATACCATGGAGGAGGCTGGTATGGAACCAACAGTTGAAGCAGGCCGCCAGAGGCGCGAGTATTCGAGAGTCGAGGCATACATTCCCCTTGAATTCCGAATCGTTGCCCCAGAGGAGCGAGACTATATCCGGGCGAGGATCTCCGGCGACAAGGCCGCCGTGGAATTCAGGCCGATCGCGGACATGGGAGGGTATGATCCTGTTCTGGAAGAGTGGCTGAAGATGCTGAATATGAAGATGGATACGATCATCAGCCTGATTACCCTCCAACGTGAAGGCTATTTCGGACTTCCCTGCAGGGCCGTCAATATCAGCGGCGGGGGGATGAGCTTCTTTTTGCCCAATGCGGTGCCTCTGGGCAGCATCATGGAAATCAAGACCGTCCTGACCACGCACCAGCCCGTCGCCCTGTGCGTTTATGGGGAAGTGGTCAAGCTCGAGTCATGCAACGACAAGCATTTTGTGGCGATTCGTTACATCCATATGGATGATCTGGTCCGCAATGAGATCATCCGTTTCGTTTTTGAACGGGAAAGAGAAATCATCAGAGAGAAACGGG